>JBHJNR010000278.1:0-4979 GCA_050330615.1 Cyanophyceae cyanobacterium | reverse complement strand
CCATTCTGGAGCTGAAAGGCAAGATTAAGTTGAGATTGTAGATCTGGCCTGACGGGAGGAATCTTGAGATAGGGAACTTGATTGGGGATCCCTTTGAGGTCGATATCCAAACAACCTGGTAAGCTCATCATGGGTGAGTAGACTTGAAAGGCTGCGAGGGGGATGTCTCCAGCATTGTAGATCCGGCTAATCCCAGATACCTGCTGAAATAGACGGGTGAGATGATTGGGACACACCACAATTAGATCTTGGCACCGTTGCAATGCTAAGGGGATAAACCGAACGAATTGGATCGCATCTCCTGCCCCTTGCTCGGTATGCACCAGCAGTGTCTTTTGAGAAATATCCTCTCCAGTCCAGCGGGGATGAGGGCATTTGAAGACAGTAAATTGATTGGTCTGCCAGCGCCATTCAAACTCTTTCCACCCATCCCACAGGGATCCCAATTTTAACAATGCCATGCCTTTATTCATGTGGGCATCGGCAAAACTGGGATCCAGTTCAATGGCTTTGTCATAGAGTTGAATTGCTTCATCCAGTCGGTTCTGGTTGGCAAAGGTATAACCCAAGGAATTGTGGGTGCGGGCGTTATCAGGATCCTCTTGAATCGAGAGTCTTAGATGATGTTCGGCTTCCTGCCATTGCTCAATATCACCACAGGTTACACCCAAGTTATAACGGGCTACTTTTATGGTGGGATCCAGCTCCAGACAGCGGCGAAAATACTCAGCTGCCCGCTCCCGCTCCCCTCGTCCATGGGCTTGGATCCCTTGTTGTAGGTAGGAGTCAGGATCCTCTTTGGGATGAGAGCTGGGATCCCATTGGGCTAGGGCTTGCTGTGCCACCTGCATGGTGGGATCCAATGCTAGACAGCGTTTCAGCAGGGCTATGGCTTGGGCAGGATCCGATGAGGACTGAGCTTGGGCAAAAAGATGATCGGGATTGTAATCGGCCTCAAATTTGTGATGTAGATGTTGAAGATGAGATTGGGTGATCTGAGCAATCTGTTGCAGGTAGCCTTGCTGCTCAGTGGAGATGGGTTCTTGATAAGTATTGGGAGCAGATTGAAACTTTTTGAGTTGAAAATCTAAGTGATTGCCGGGATAGCGAATATAGTCGACAGTCTGATCAGGGATCCAAATGATGCTAAAAAAGGTGGTCAGCCACGCAGCATAGACTTGATCCTCACCTCCATAGATGGACTGACGAAAGGGTGCTTGGGTGGGGAAACCCTCAATGAACTCGTGCGCCTCGCGACGGATGCAGAGATTCAGGGTGTGTACCTGCTTGATCTGTTCTGCCCAGTAGGGATGAAGAGGATCCTCAATCTTGAGTCCCGTTTTGACAGCCGCAGGATAGCTACCAGGCAAGCGATAAATCGGATTAGCGGTGTTCGGATTTAGAGGACGATTGAGTAATTGTAGACAGGTTAGAACATGATTGGGCAAGAATAAGTCATCGTCGTCGCAGAAGAAGATCGCCTGAGCTGTGGTTGCTGCCACCCCTCGATTACGGCCTGCCCCTTGCCCCTGATTCTGCTCTTGTCGAACTAGTTTGACCCACGATCTAGGACTGGCCCATTGTTGTAGTAGCACCCAAGTTTGATCGGTGGAAGCATCATCCACAATCACAATCTCATGCCGCATTCGGTCGGAGTAAGGATACTTTTGATAAAAAAAGTCAATGCTGGCTTGGATACTCTGCAAAGTTCGCTCTAGAATTTCCCAGCCCTTTTGCTCAACATTAAAGACAGGCACCACCACGGCAAAATGAGTCACCATCGGCTCCGGGTCTTGATCCCCACTATCGGGCCGAAAGAGGGGAATAGGCTCCCCGCTCGCCATCTGTTTCAAAGCCTCATCCGGCAATACGTAACTGGTACCCAATAGCCGTTCTTGCTGATCATCATTAAATCTGGGATCCCCTAAGACCTCTGGGAAGCGGGTGTTGGGCAAGACCTGTACCGCAAAGATTTCCTCCACCCCTTCTTCAAAGCGTAAGAAGCCCAAAGTCTGGCCACTCTCGATATTGACCACCCAGACTCCACAGATTCGCTCGGTCAGCTTTTGGGTAATCGGGATCCCGCTAAACACCGCCGACTCCCGCACCTTCGAGAGGCCAATAAAAGCAATCGGCCCACAGAAATCAATACCCCGAGTGAAACCCGGCATCTCCGCTACCGTCTGCCAAGTACCCCGCTGGGGATCCACCCGCGCCAAGGTGCCCTGGCCTGACTCCAAGACCCACAGTTGATCGCGATACCAGCGGGGAGAATGAGGCATTGACAACCCCCGCAATACAATCTGGTTGGCAGCGATATCCATCAACAGGCCGCCATTGGCCTTATTCGTCCGCCAGCCCCCAGCTGTATCCGTCTCCCCCAGCGCCGTCACATAACAAGGGATCCCGCCCACCATCGCCAACCCATTCAAGTGACACCGATCCGTCAAATCATAGGCACTGACAAAGGGGGGTCGCCAGCGGGGCACAAAGCTATGCTCATTATCCAGACTACAGAGGCAGGAAAAGCGGGTATTGAGAAACCACAGCCCCTCTTGCCCATAGGCCATCTCATGAATATCAATGTCGCCGGTGATATGGGTAGAACGGGGAATAAAACAGGCATCGTGCTTGCCAGGGGGATCCAATTTCTCTCCCACGGCTGGAATATTGCGATGTTCCCAGATCTGATGGGCACAACCAATGGCCAGCTTACTGCCCTCCACCGCCAAGCCCATTGGCTTCTGAAAAACTCGAAAATGAGTGTTGAGTTGTGCTCCATCCGCCCGTACCACAATCAGCTTGCCCGCCTGGTAGGTGGACACCAGCAGCGAGACCCCCAACTGATTCAGGATCTCGGGCAGATTGGTGGTATGGACACTACGAAGATTGCTGCTGATGGGATCCATGACCAGAGAACTTGAGAGACTGTCGCTTTACTGTAAAGGATCCCCCCATTTGGTGGGATGGGGATCCCAAACTGAAGCTGTAAAATTGTAGGACGTTGGTTATTCCTGCGACATTCCAGCCTTTCTTTGTTGCTGGACTAGCCTTCCCACCCTGTTCCCAAGGTTTTGATCGGCATGAGTCTCCTCCCTCACCCCCAGCATCGCCCCCTACCTGTGGGATCCCTGGTTCAGTGGCAGGAACATCAGCGCCAGATGACTCAACCCTGGCAAGGGAAAACCTGGCAATGGATGATGATTGCTCACCACACCGTTTCAGGGCGGATGATGGTGCGAGGACTACTGGCTATCTCAGGCGCTTTAGTGCTCTGGGATGCCACCCTGCTAGGGTAATTTAATTGGGGAAGATTGTAAGATCTCACTCAGGCTTTCGCCCCCTCATTCCAGACCTATTCTTCAGCCTGAAGAGATAATGTTGGCTCCAATGGGATCCCCATTTCCTTTTCCCATTGGTCAGGTAATAGCGTATGAAGACTGAGGGCATGAATGGTGTGTCCCATCTCATGAGCCAAAGCATCATAGACCAGTCGATGTCTCTGTAGGGTCAGCCGTCCCTCAAACAAGTCCGAAGCCACCCAGACGGTATAGTGTCCCCCCGAACTGAGGGGATCCTTGCGGCCAGCATGACCAGCGTGGAGGTGAGAATCATCCTGCACTTTCACAGCCGTCGCTTCGAGCTTGTCTTCTAAAACCGTTTGGATTCGCTCTGCAATGTTCATAGGGTCGAGGCTGTAGTGTGGGAATAGGCCACAGCAGAACTAGGCCGGAGACTGGGCCATCGCCTGTTTGACCAAGGGTTCTAGCTCACCCCGTTGGTGCATTTCGAGAATAATATCGCAGCCACCGACAAATTCTCCTTGGATATAAACCTGGGGAATCGTGGGCCAGTTAGAAAAGGCTTTAATGCCCTGGCGAACATCGGGATCTTCGAGCACATTGACAGAGCCGTAGGCATAGCCAAACTGATCAAATGTCCGCACCACAGCGTTGGAAAACCCACACATGGGCATCTCAGGGGTACCTTTCATATAGATCAAAATCGGGTTCTCGCGAATCTGATCACGGATTTTATCTTCAACCAAAGGATCCATTGGGGGCGCACTCCTGTCCTATTATTGGGGATTGCATATTAGCATTGCCTCATTGTGGCCCAAATTGGCGGTGCTAACAGGATTGATTCTCTGCATCTTTTTAGATGATAGAGGCTCCTTCCTCTACCAGGGTCTTCGACCTGCTCTGGACATAGGGCTTTTTCGTGTGAGGATGTCAACTCTGAATCGGTTAGATATCCGAGGGCTGAGGATCCCGACACACCCATCCTGTTGAGTTGATAAACTCACAATCTCTGGACTTGAGCTACAGGGATCCTTAGCTTTCAGGCAACGCGGCCAATTCAACAGGGATCCTCAAGGTTTGGCCTTGTCTTTGCAGCTCCAGCTCTAAAGATTGATCGATGGGGCTGCTTTCCACCAACCGCTGCACCTGAGTCGATTCCGTTACCTCTTCTCCATTGATGGCGGTGATTACATCACCCATCTGTAACCCAGCTCTTAGGGCAGGTGAGTCTGGTTGAATGGCCACCACCACCACCCCTCTGGTGTCATCAACAGTGAAGCCGGTGTTAGAATCCGCATTCAAATCGCGGGCCACATTAGGGGTGAGGGTCACCATTTGGATCCCGAGGTAGGCCCGTTCCACTCGTCCGTTGGCGATCAGTTGATCAGCAATCTCCCGAACTCGGTTCATGGGAATCGAGAAGCCCAGCCCTTGAGCACCGCGAATAATGGCGGTATTCACCCCCACCACCTCACCGATGGCATTCAACAAGGGGCCACCAGAATTACCCGGATTAATGGCCGCATCGGTTTGGATAAACTCCACTCGCCGGTCAGCCCCCGCCCGAATTTCGCCACTAGAGCGACCTGTGGCACTGACGATGCCAACGGTGACAGAGTTATCCAGCCCTAGAGGGTTACCGATGGCGATCACCCATTCTCCAGGGCGCAACAGGTC
>JBHJNR010000277.1:0-10716 GCA_050330615.1 Cyanophyceae cyanobacterium | reverse complement strand
CAACATTGGGGCGAATTGTAAACTCGCCTGAAGGTTCGGGCTGGGCGTGTTCCCTTGCGGATCATGTTCGGCTCAGGGCTATTGAAGGCTCCGCGCTCTGTAGCGCGGGGTAGTTTACCGCACATCCGTTTGGTGGATCTGCTCTGTTGTCCACGAGATCATCACACCGTCTCGTTGGGCTGATCATCACCCAGGCTGACTATTAACACCTTTGTCATCGTTTCAGGATCCCTGTCCTGTCAGTTGAACCTATGGTCTCTCGGATCATCGACTAGCCTGCTTCTAGCCATCTAGCCATGATCAGACTGGAGCCTACCTCAACTGAGATGTGGACAGGCGCAGGGATCCCTTCACCTCAAGGAGTTTCCATGCCATCACGCAGAACCGATAATCGCAAAAGTGAAAGTTCCAAAAGTCGTTCTAGCAGTTCCAAATCGGGGCGCAGCCGGACAGATCGGCCGCAGGCGGTCTCCAGCTTGCCTCAGCTGATCGAAGAAGACGCCGTTTTGCAATCTCGCAGCCAACTGTTGCTGATGTACAGCAGCTTTCAGACCGAAATGCCCTCCGATGGCACCACCCGCATTGTCAGCTGGTTGCAAGCCCGCATTCGTGAACATGGGTTGCCCAGCTTGATCCGTTTTGGCCCCCGCTATCGCCCCCAAGTCTTGCGCCGTGACGAATTTAAAGACTGGTTTACGCCGCTGGTCTCCCAAGGTTGAGCCATTATCAAACGTTGGCCTCACCGGTTGGTATGAGAGCTTGGTATTAGACCGAGCGATGGGGGCGAGGATCAGAGCTAAGCCAGCGTCCCACTAGCCCCCGAAAATCTTGAATAATCGCCGGGATCCTATCTGTTTCAGCAGGGGATCCCGTTTTGTTTCTGGATAATTCCCCCAGTTGGTCGAGGATATAGGCTTCCTCCAGAGAGACTTCATTGTCGGCATAGATCACCTGCTTGGCCCAGGCATAGAGGGAGCGGCGGTCTTGGGGGGTCGGGTGCAAGTCCACAAAGGCTTGAACCGCGTGACGATAGTCTTGGGGAGACAGCGGGGTGGTCAGCAGAGACTCGACCTCGGACTGGATAGCTGGATCGTCTCCCATGCTCTGGAGCAACTGCTGCAACCAGGGCCATTCTTGGGGCTGGAGCTGTCCATCAGCCCAAGCTGTGGCAATCACCACCCGTAGGAGGGCCATTGTTTTTGCGGGATCCATTGAGGGGATAGACGGTGGGGTACTCACAACAGGGAGCCGGTGATCGTATGCCGTTGAGCATAGGGATCCAAGGCGCACTTTTGCAAGCCCAGAGCACAAGAAGAGGGCTTAGGTAATGCGGGGATCCCGGCCTTGGATCCGCCACTGGTTGAGTTGTTCGAGGGTGTTGGCATCTAAAAAGCTGTGGATGCCCCGATCTTTTTTGACTTTGCGGGCGCGGATGGCACGGCGAATCTGCTGTTTGGCATGACGAACTTCGGTCTTGAGCTGATCTGCCGATAGCCACTCGGCATCATATCCGCCCACCACCAACTGTTGAATCC
The DNA here is from genome assembly GCA_050330615.1 of Cyanophyceae cyanobacterium. GTDB lineage: Bacteria > Cyanobacteriota > Cyanobacteriia > Thermostichales > Thermostichaceae > JAAUUM01. Next base: position 9,181 of record JBHJNR010000277.1, on the reverse strand, counting down.
GATCTGAGGTGGCCACCCTGACCCGACAATCGGCCCATTGCAGTTGGGCGCAGGTGCGTTCGATATAGGTATCAGCCGTCTCCCCAAATCCGGTAAAAATAATGTCGATCCCTGAGACGGATTTTTCGTGGTGAACGGGGGTGGCTTGACCATAGGCATCAAAAATGATGGTGGCTTGATAGTCCCAAAAGGCCACATAACCGGACAGCTCTTCCATTAGCTCGCGCCGAGCCAGATCAAAGGTGGATTCGCGAGCAGTCTTTTGCAGAGATGGCCACGCCATCAAAATGTTATAGCCATCCACCAGCAGGACAGTCTGGCCGGATCGGAGGGGGGGTGACATGGGGAAAGTGAGAGAGGGGGAGCATGGCCCTATTATGGCCACCACAGAGTTCAGATTACAAATCGTGAAGCTACTCAGATCCTCTCAGTCTGGTCAGGGACAGGCTGTTGAGGTAGATCTCGGGCGCACCAGTGAGACTACTTGCCGGTCTGGTGATCCAGGTTCTCAAAATTAGATCCTGATAATTTGTAGGCTTTACCAAATCCCTGAATCAGGGATCCTTGGCTGGGGGTGATCTGGCAGAAGTGAAAATCCCCCAGGCTCAGCAACATCTCGGCAATCGGATATTTGGCCCGATAGAGCTGATCGATGCCTAACTCGGTGGCATCCTCTCGAAAAATCAGCTGGGCAGTGGCTTGGAAGCTGAGACGAGGCAAGCCATGATTGCTGCGGGGATCCTCCGGGGTGGGCGGCTCATGGATCAGCACACCACAGCGCGGATCAGCCCGCAGGGCTTGGGTATGGGGAGATAGGTCGCTGATCAAGATAAACAGCCGCAAAGGATCCCGCAGCACCACATAGGGCACCAGGGACAGAGCTGGGGATCCCTGATCTAGAACCGCTAGACTGGCCACCACCTGCTGATCTAGCAAGGTTTGCAAACACTCGACTGGAGAACTCACAATCTATCCTCTCCCTGCTTCACAACAAATGCTCAACAATAAAGCCCACTGAGACCCATGCCAGCAGTGTAGAGCAGAGCAGCCCCAGGAAATCCCGCTGTTGAACCCATTCTGATGTGTTCCTATCCAAAAATGAGACCCCATATTAATGAAGGGATCCATCTTTGGGTTAGGACTCATCTTGTTAAGACGAGTCGGCTCATGGTCAAAAATGCGGATGGCGAGACTCGAACTCGCAAGGCAAAGCCACACGCCCCTCAAACGTGCGCGTATACCAATTCCGCCACATCCGCGTTACTGCATTATGCGCAGGAAACATATCATAGCCCCAACGGGATCCCGAGGGCAATGACTTCTAGTCGGAGTTCAGATCCATCCGTTGAGAAGAGGGATTGAGTGGGACTGGAGGGCTGACTAGTACTCCTTGGCGAAGATCTCCCTACCCTTGGGTCGTTCAGCAAGGGGCTTAAGCCCCTTGTTTGTAGTTGGTAGATGTATGCCGCCGAGTCCTAGGAGGAAGACTATTGAAACTTATTTGCAGTTGCTTGGGTGTCACCGTTAGGCTAAGAGTGTGAGTTGTTGGATGAACGAGGTCAGACAGACAATGGGTAGAAAATAATGGGTAAGAAAACGCTGACACCCTTTCGCACCCAAGGCAGATATTTGGGTTTTGCTCCCAATGAGACAGGTCAGCCCAAATATCTGCGGCTACAAATGCCCGCTGGCGAATATCAGTTTAAGGTGCCCAAGGAGTTGCGCTATCCCCTCTTCACTCAGCTCCAACCTGGGGACTGGATCCAAGTGGTGGGGGATCACCAGCTCAAGCGCAGTACCGGAGAGGAGAGGTGGGTGGCCTATCAGGTCACGCCGCTGGCCAGCCCTATTGCGGGTGATGGGCTGTCTGATAATGTCGTGGGGATCCCGGCAAATTCTAACCTTCAGCCTGTCCCTCAACCAGTAGCCCCCAGAGGCCAGACCATCTTGGTCTGTGGCAAGTCAGATTGTATGAAACGGGGCGGGAGAGAGGTGATGGCTAGGCTGCAAGAGCTGATCCAAACTCATCCTCAATCTGATCAGATTCAAATCCGGGTGGTGGGCTGCATGAAAGACTGTAAAGCTGGCCCCAATCTGGTGTTTATGCCCGACAAATCTCGCTATAGCCGGGTCTCATCTCATCAGCTTCCAGCCTTAGTCCAAAGCCATTGTCCATCTTGTCCAGGCTCTCAAGAGACTTGTGCGACTCAGGATTAATTCGCGTTGACGTCCAGGCCTCAACCTTAAAATGAAGCCCCAACCGTTAGAGAGCTTCTGGGGTTTGGCTCTCGGCCGCTGCTGGCAAAGCCCGCACCTTGATGCCAAAATTGCCTGCTACCACCATGCCGTCATAGCGCACCTGGATAACTGAGCCATCGGCGATGGCTCGATGCAGACGACGTAACAAAAAGAGATCGACATCGGCACAGCTGGATCCGAACAGTAGGGAATTAAGCAGATCTTCTTGAGATGCTGACAGAGAGCCAGTTTGGAGGGCGTTTTGGATGATGGTGATAATAGAAGATTTCATGACCCCTTGACCTCTCAGCGATGGCTGTTGTGTGCTGATCTAAGTCTGGCCTTGAACCCCTTCTGGACGATCAGCGCAATAGCGGGATCTGACTAAGCGTGATCTCGTAGGTTTTGGCAGGATCCTTCCAAAAACAGTGAAAAAGTAGCGATTATTTGAACACCCCCCTGGGTTGTGGGAGAAATACGGATGAGGCTGTTACCGAGTTAGGGGTGGCCCGAGATGAGATGGGCAGATGAGCTGCTGCCCCAGGGGAGACAAAAGGCACGGCATCTTTTGGGGTACGACCCTATACTGAGTCCAGACTATTGCCAGCTAGGTCAGGTCACCGCTTTGGAAAGAGAGGCCATCGCACCATGCTGATATCGCTTTGGATCCTGCTGACGGCTCTGTTGTGGGGCGGTCTGTGGGGCTACTCAACCCTCCTGGTCACCCTGGTCTGGATGCGGGAACAAGATTCAGATTATGTCTATCCGATGCGGCTGGCCTTAGATCGGTTTGTGGAATCCTTAGGATTAGGATGGTTGAAGCCGCTGCACACGCTTGGCCTAGAACAACAACGGCTGATTGGCTATGGCATGTTTCTGCTGGTCACAATCGGGGTGGCCTATACCCTCTTTGTGGTGAGCTAGGGAGAGTCTGAAAAGGGCTGATGGGGGGGGGATGACGAACTCAATTGATCGCTAGGGACTCATCACCCCAGCTAGCGAGGAGACCTCAACGGCACTCAATGGGAATCTCTCCAACCTTTACTGCTCCCTCGGCAAGCTGGTTCTTGTAGGGGTAGGCCCCCCAAAGACTATCAGCTCATCATCAGTGACATGGTCTGGATGGTCAGAACCGCCGCCCCCTGGAGAGATCTACAGGATAAATCGTCCACACATGAATGCGGCGTTAAACAATAGGGTGCTGACCGGCAAGAGGGATAGCAACAAAGCCAAAATCCCCATTTTGGTTTAGCTCTCTCCTAACTGCGAATGCTGCCATCTGGCATAGTGGTGTCTTGAAAGACGACCTTAGACAGTTCAGCCTGATTGAGTCGGGCCTCACTGAGATTAGCCCCACTGAGGTTAGCTTCTGTCAGGTCAGCACTGATCAAATCGACAGATTGAAGCTGGCAGAAGCTGAGATTAGCCCGTTTCAAAATTGCCTTCTGCAGGGATCCTTTGCGTAGATCGGCATAGCTCAAATCTGCCTCGTTGAGCGTGGCCCACATCAAATTGACTTCCCTGAATATTGCTTTTTGCATATGAGCAAAGTCTAAACTGGCCCGACGTAGATCGGCATTGCTGAGATTAGCCTCTCCCAGCTTGGCGTCTACCAAAATGGCCCGACGCAGGTTGGCCCCCGACAGATTGGCTCCAGTGAGATCCGCCTCTGACAGATTAGCCCGATGAAGATTGATATCTCGAAGATCGGCCCCTCGCAGATTAGCTCGGCGGAGGTCAGCCATTGAGAATTCTCGTTCTCCCTGTTCGTATTTCGCAAGCAATTGTGCCCCACTCATCATGGCTGGATCCCCTGCAAAGAAAAAGGTTGTACCTCTATTTCAACGTAAAAATGTCTTGAGTAGGTCAAAATCCTCAATTGCCTTTAGGGATTTCAGCCAAACCTGGCTCTTTCTCGAAGAATTATTAAGTCTCTCATTGCGGCCATGAGCTTGCTAAGAAAGACAGTTCAGCACATTGCAGGCCAAGATCAACAGAACCTAGTTTTTGCGGTTAAACAGCCCCCGGACTTTGGCAATCAGTCCAGCTATTGCAGATGGCTGGGGTCGTTGAGCCAGTTGAATCGGTTCATCTTGAAAAGCTTTGTCCTTAAGGCGATAGCCGTATTCCAAGTCCTCTTGCCGCTTGGCCAAGCGTGGGAACACCCGCATCGCTCCCTTCAACAGATCTGCTTCATTTTGAAAGATAGCCTGGTTGATCACCCCCGACCGTTTGACCGCCATGGATCCCACAGGTAGCCAGTTTTCCGGTTTTTCGGGCAATCGGACATAGATATTAAACTCAGGATAACCATCCCCTTGGAGGTTTTCATATTTCTTTTCGGCCACCTTGCGCTTTTTGGCGGCGGCAGTAGGGGGCTTTTTGGCAGGACGCGTAGTCTTACCAAAACCTTTAGGGGTTTCGGATGAGGACTTATCTTGGGGGTCTTTTTCGGGGGCCATAGGGATCCGAATCGTTGCAAAAGGTGTGGCGAGAGATACCGTTAGCCTAGCAGGATTGGCGGGGCTGTCGGTATCGACTTCTTCTTTTGTGGGATTACTCCCCTCGAAAAGCTCTCAAGCTCTATAGTATTTGCTATGACTAACTCTAATTCTGCCCCTCACCAGCCCCCACTGGGGGAAACTCGCACCACTGAGCATCAGCTGGGAGACCTTCCCTACACGGCGATCGCCGGCTGGCAACGGTTATTTGACAAAGAGAAACCCACGGCTGATCTGTTTCATGTGGCCTACTTAGCCACCGGGACAGAAGGGAAGACAGACCCCACCCGTCCCGTCACCTTTGTCTTCAATGGTGGGCCAGGGGCAGCATCAGCCTACCTGCACATGGGATCCCTGGGGCCGAAGCGGGTGCTATTTGGCCCCGAAGGGCGATTGCCCAAGCCGCCCGTGCAAGTGGTGGACAATGCCGAAAGTTGGCTGTCCTTCACCGATCTCGTCTTTGTGGATCCCGTGGGGACAGGCTTTAGTCGCATTCTGCCCGCTGCCGATAACGCTCCAGAGTCAGAGAGCAAGTCTCCCCCCAAGCCCCCGGCTAAAAACAATGGATCCTCATCTGCTCAAGACAGCGATCAGGACAACCCCTATTGGGAAGTGGAGCGTGATCTAGAGTCCTTAGGGGAGTTTATCCAGACTTGGCTGTCTAAGCACCACCGCTGGCTCTCTCCCATTTTTATTGCTGGAGAGAGCTATGGCGGCTATCGGGTGGCTCGGTTAGCCCGTCGCCTGCAACAAAGCTATGGCATTGGCCTGTCGGGAGCGATCATGGTCTCTCCGGCCCTAGAGTTTAGCCTGCTCTACGGCAGCGACTACAATCTGAGCTATTGGATCAGCCTGATCCCCAGTTTTGCTGCGGTGGCCCAACAGCATGGACTGGCGGGATCCGGCGTTAGCCCTGCAGCCCATCGCACCGCCGCAGAAACCTTTGCCCGTCAGCGGTTGTTGCCCAGCTTGGCCCTTGGGGATAGCTTGGCGCTGGAGGAACGGCAGGCGGTGTGGGCTGAGCTGGCCAGTCTCACCGGGATCCCTTTGAGTTTGGTTACCCGGCAGGAAGCCCGCCTCGATATTGGCCTGTTTGCCCGTGAGCTATTGCGCAGCCAACGGCAGATTGTAGGGCTCTATGATGCCTCACTGGTGGCCTGGGATCCCTTTCCCGATCGGCTGCATTTTGAAGGAGATGATCCCTCCTTGGATGGCATCGACCGTCTCTTTACGGGGGCGATCAACAGCCATCTGCGCCAAACGTTGGGGGTAGAAACCGATTTGCGCTATTACCTGCTCAACATGGATGTCTTCAAAAACTGGCGGTTTGATCCCCAGGAAGAATTTCGGCAAGGGTTTATCGGCTCGGTGGATGATCTGCGCTCCGGCATGGCCCTCAACCCCCACATGAAGGTCAACATTAGCCACGGCCTCTTCGATTTGGTTACGACCTATTTCTCGTCCCAACATCTGATCGATTTGATGAGACTCCCTGCCGAACTTCGGCAGAATCTTCAGCTGGATACCTATCCTGGCGGGCATATGTTCTATTCCTGGGATCCCTCGCGCCAAGCCTGGACGGAAAGAATGGGGGCATTTTATCAGTCCTGCCAAAGTTAGGTCGCAACGTTAGGCCAATAGGCTCTAACCACCCGCATTTGCTCACAATCCAAAGAGTGGGAACTTGAGGAGAATCCTCCACTTGCCCTGCTTTTCTGGCTTGATATTCTGGGTTTTGGGGTGAACTCAAGCTCAGGGTTAGTGGGACAAAATCTGAGACAAAAAGAGCTTACTGCGCTCCTCCTTGGGATTGTTGAAAAACTCATTAGGGGTATTTTCTTCCACGATCACGCCCCGATCAAAGAAGATGATCCGGTCAGCCACCTCGCGAGCAAAGCCCATCTCGTGGGTCACACACACCATCGTCATGCCCGATTGAGCCAGCTCCCGCATCACATCCAGCACTTCCTTGATCATCTCGGGATCCAAGGCTGAGGTGGGCTCATCAAACAGCATCACCGCCGGACTCATGGCCAAAGCCCGAGCAATTGCCACCCGTTGTTGTTGTCCACCCGACAATTGACCCGGAAACTTACTGGCCTGTTCCGCAATCCCCACTCGTTCCAACAGATCCATCGCCTGCTGATGAGCGGCAGCCCGTTTTAATTTCTTGACGTTCATGGGGCCGAGGGTGACGTTCTGCAAGACTGTCAAATGGGGGAAGAGATTGAACTGCTGAAACACCATGCCCACCTCGCGCCGGATGGCATCGATATTGCGCAGGTCGCTAGTCAACTCGATACCATCGACAAAAATCCGACCCTGTTGATGTTCTTCCAGGCGATTGATGGTGCGAATAAAGGTGGATTTGCCCGAGCCAGAGGGGCCACACACCACCACCACTTCCCCCCGGCCAATGTCAGTGGTCACCCCTTTGAGCACATGAAACTCGCCGTACCACTTGTGCACGTCTTCACACCGGATGATGGCTTGATCAGGAGCTGCGCTTGTGGCCTGACCAGATGCAGTGGTGTCAATTTGGGCGTTATTCATGGACATCATTCCTGTGAGGTCTTCAGTGTATCAAATCATTGATCATCTCATTGATCAGCCTGGGGATCCCGATCGCATCTGCATCCAAAATGAGGATCCCAGTAAAATTCAATTCTCATTCCAGGCTATTCATACTCTTTGTGAGTTCTTTGTGGGTTCTTTTTTGTAATCTGCCTCAGAATTGTTTTGCCTATTATTGTTTCGCCTATCACTGTTGTAATGGATCATTCTGATTGATAAGCTTCTTATCCTCTCTATGAGAGTCTTGATAGGTTCAGCATTAGAGAGGTGATAGCTAGAGAGGTGATAGCTAGAGAATTAGAATAATCAAGATTAAACGTCAGACTCTACCACATCAAGACTATAAGCATTCTTCCTCATATTATTCTCTTATCATTTTTATTCAAGTCATTGTTATTCAATTCATTGCTATTCGAGTTATTGTTACTTAAGTCCTTGTTATTAAATCATGGTGAGCGCAGATGCAGATAGGGATCTCCTCTAGCTTTAAGTTTTTTTGCTAGTATCTCCAAGTGGGATCGTTTGCCAAACTTATTCCTAAAATTTGGAACATTCTGCCCCTTAAGCAGGTCTTACATGATAATCTTCCCTAGACTTCCCAACTGTTGTGGTATCTGATGTAACACTTTCTGGGAAGGGAAGATGTGAACCTAACGTCATAAATCCTCATAGCAATCGGAGAATCAATTCATGATCGGACACACAACCGGATCCTCTTTAGACTGGGCCAAGCGCCTTCTTCCTGTTTCAGGTGTTGCCCTATTGGCCACCGTTGCTCTGGGGGAATGGGCTCCTGCTTCTGCTCAAAGCGTGACGGATGCTGTCAAAGAGCGGGGTGAGCTGATTTGCGGGGTTAACAACCAGCTGCCTGGTTTTGGCAACGTTGATGGCGATGGCAACTATGTCGGGTTTGACATCGATATGTGCCGCGCCGTCTCAGCCGCCGTATTCGGGGATCCCGATCAAGTTCAGTACGTCTATCTCACTGCCGCCAACCGCCAGTCGGCCATGCAGGCCGGTGAAGTGGACCTGATGAGCCGCAACACCACCTGGACGTTGACCCGTGACCGCGAGTGGGGGGTGACCTTTGGCCCAACCACCTACTTTGATGGTCAGGGATTCATGGTGCGTACTGAGCTGGGTATTACAGATGTTTCTGAGCTGGACGGAGCCACCATCTGCGTGATCGCAGGCACCTCCACCGAGCTGAACATGGCCGATACCTTCCGGGCTCGGAATATCGAGTTTACCCCCGTCACCTTTGATGGCGATGACTCCTCCTACATTGCCTACGATGAAGGCCGTTGTGATGCCATCACCTCTGACCAAAGCGCCTTGATCTCTCGTCGGGCCACCCTAGAGACCCCCGATGATCATGTGATTCTGGAAGAGATCATCTCCAAAGAGCCCCTCGGCCCCTTGGTGGCTCAAGGAGATGAGAGCTGGTCTGACATTATGAACTGGACGATCTACACCCTGTTCTACGCTGATGAAATGGGCATCACCAGCGAAAATATCGATGAGTTCATGGATACCGAGGATCCCAACATTCGTCGCTTTTTGGGGTTAGACGGCAGTCTAGGTGAGGTATTGGGTCTTGATCCAGACTGGACGATCAATGTGATCAAAGGCGTAGGCAATTATGGTGAGATCTTTGAGGAGCACCTTGCTCCCTTGGGGGTCAGTCGTGGTCTAAACCGCTCCTACATTGACGGTGGGCTCCAGTACGCGCCTCCCTTCATCTAACTGTTCAACGAAATCGCGTGAGTCCCCTGCCTCTTTAGGCTGGGGAGGAAGAGCGACTGGGTGAGGGGGTTCGATGCCCCCGAACCCAGCAACAGGTGCTATACTTGGCATAATAACTTCAC
>JBHJNR010000276.1:0-7020 GCA_050330615.1 Cyanophyceae cyanobacterium | reverse complement strand
CGCACATCGTGCCTAACGCAGGCCAAATCACGAGGCAGAGCACATGGATTGGTTCGATAACTTTCTCGAAAAGCTCCGGCAGTGGGTAGAGCAAGCGATTGACTCGCTGCTTGGCCCTGTGCCCCAAGAGCAGGTGCAGCCTATCCCTATTCCAGTAGACGATAGATCCCGGAGACGGTATTAAGGCTCTAGATCAAGCAGCGAGAGCCTAGCTAGCGACTACTGGGAATAACCAAGACCAATAACAAGGGAAGCTTTAGATTCAATCATAGGGATCCCTTGCGATTCCTGAGTCTTCCCTAGGCTGAATCTTCGGCCACCAAGCTAACGGGATCCCGTTCCAGCTAGCTAAGAGTGAGCTTGACTAACGGTTTTAGGCAACAGTATCGAAGATAGTTGTGAGGGGATGTGGGTGGTAGATAAGACCTGGCAGATTCTAGTCCTCCATGGCCCCAATTTAAACCTCTTGGGGATCCGTGAACCAGGTATTTATGGCAGCTCCACTCTTGAGCAGATCAATGACTCACTCAACCAACTCGCCCAAGCATTGGGGGCCAATCTCCAGATTCTGCAATCCAATCACGAAGGGATCCTGATCGATGCTATTCACCAGGCGTTGGGGCAGCAGGACGGCATCTTGATCAATCCAGGGGGGTTGACCCACACCAGCGTTGCCATCCGAGATGCGATCTCAGGGGTTGGCTTGCCACTGGTGGAAGTCCATCTCAGCAATATTCACAAGCGAGAATCCTTTCGTCACCACTCCTATCTCGCCCCCGTGGCAGTGGGGCAGATCAGTGGATTTGGGGCGGAGAGTTATCGGTTAGGCCTGCGGGCCTTGGTTAATCATTTATCTGGCTGATGACGGATTCCGCACAGTCTTACAAGAAGCACTACACTGAAAGAATAAAGATATGTAAACAATCTTAATGCTGCGTCCTGATGCGGGGATCCTGTGATGACCCAGACCGTTAGACAACAGGCCCAGATGGGGCAGTTTCGTCCCCAAAAAGTCCTTTACATTCGGTTGCCCTGCAACCCTATCTTTCCCATTGGGGCGGTTTATCTGGCGGATCATGTCCATAAGCAGTTTCCCACTGTCGAACAGCGCATCTTTGACATGGGTACTTTTCCGCCGCTGGATTTTCGCCGCAAGATGCTGGAGCAAATCGACGACTTTCGACCGGACTTGCTGGTGTTTTCCTGGCGGGATATCCAGGTTTATGCTCCTGTGAATGGGCGGGCAGGCAACTTGCTCCAACACTCGTTTGAGTTTTTGTACTCCCCCAATCTGCTAAAGAAACTCCGGGGATCCCTGAATAGCTTGAGACTGGTGTTGGCCTATTACGGCGAGATCTGGCGCAATACCCGGCTAGTTTGGCAAGGGATCCGGCGCGCCCGTCGCTATAACCCCCAGGCGGAAGTGGTTTTGGGGGGCGGGGCTGTCAGTGTCTTCTATGAACAGTTGGGATCCTCGTTGCCCAAAGGCACCATCATTTCGGTGGGGGAGGGGGAAACCCTGCTGGAGAAGCTCCTACAGGGACAGAGCCTAGAGTCAGAGCGTTGCTACCGAGCCAAGCTGGAAAAACCCCGTGTCGGACTGGTGCATGAGGTGCCTCAATCCATCCAGAAAACCGCCTGTGATTACACCTATATTGAGGAGATCTGGCCTGAACTTGGGTATTACCTAGAGGGGGGCGATTTTTATATTGGCGTCCAAACCAAGCGGGGCTGCCCTCACAATTGTTGTTATTGCATCTACACTGTCATCGAAGGAAAACAGGTGCGGATCAATCCTGCCGAGGAAGTGGTGCGGGAGATGTTGCAGCTGTATGACCGTGGGGTGCGTAATTTTTGGTTTACCGATGCGCAGTTCATACCGGCCCGACGCTACATTGATGATGCCATTGAGTTGTTACAAAAGATCGTGGCAGCAGGGATGACTGATATTCGTTGGGCTGCCTATATTCGCGCTGACAACCTCACTCCTGAGCTGGCAGATCTGATGGTTAAAACGGGAATGAATTACTTTGAGATCGGCATCACCAGCGGATCCCAAGAGTTAGTCCGCAAAATGCGGATGGGGTACAATTTGAGGACAGTGCTAGAAAGCTGTCGCTATCTCAAACAAGCGGGCTTCAATGATCTAGTCTCGGTCAACTACTCTTTTAATGTGATTGATGAGCGGCCTGAAACCATTCGGCAGACCCTACGCTACCACCGTGAGCTAGAAGCTATTTTTGGGCGAGACAAAGTGGATCCCGCCATCTTTTTTATTGGTCTGCAACCCCATACTCACCTCGAAGATTACGCCCTCAAAACAGGGGTGATCGATGAAAACTTTAATCCCATGCATATGACCCCCTGGACAGCCCGCAAGCTGCTCTGGAACCCTGAGCCGATGGGATCCTTCTTTGGGGAGGTTTGTCTGGAAGCCTGGGATCGCAATCCTCAGGATTTTGGTCGGGAGGTCATGCTGATTTTGGAGGAACGGCTGGGCCTATCTGAGCTGGAGGAGGCCCTCAGCGCACCTCTGGCGGGGGTTTATATCTCCTAGGGGCTCTTTCCCATCATCCTCAAGCTGTTCTAGACATTGATCCCACCAATCATCAGGAGTAGGATCAAGCACTGACTCAAGGCACACTAGACTGGGATAGAGAGACACCCTCTTCCGGCTTTAGGCTTCTGGCTTTAGGCTTCCGGCTTTAGATTTTGGTGGGTTCTCTTCCTGTCTGCCCTTGTTTCCTGTCTGCCATTGTTCACCGTTAATGTTTCGCGACGACAAACCATGACCGCCCAAGAGAAGCAACCTATGCCTCCCGAAGATGCCATCCCAGAGTTGGTCGAAGAAGACCAAAACCTTGAGGAACTCATCGTCGAAGCCGAAGCTTCTGAGTCAGAGCCTGCCCCTGTTGCTCGCAGTGGTGCTGATACCGGCTCCCTCAGCAAGCTCCAGCATGAGGCAGATGTGGCCAAACAGCAGCTTAAGGAGCGAGAGGATGCTTACGTCCGCCTCTACGCCGATTTTGAGAATTTCCGCCGCCGAACTCAGCGAGAAAAAGAAGATATCAGCACCCGTGAACGCCAGAAGATCTTGGTGGAGATTCTGCCCGTTGTGGATAATTTCGAGCGGGCTAAGCAACAGGTGAAGCTGGATACCGACCGAGAACATGACATCCACAACAGCTATCAGAGCGTGCATCGTCTGCTAGTGGACACCCTGAAGAAATTAGGGGTATCTCGGATGAAGGCAACCGGACAGTCTTTTGACCCCAACATCCACGAGGCGGTCGCTCACCAGCCCAGCTCAGACTTCGCCGAAGGACTGGTGGCGGCAGAATATCAAGCTGGCTACACCATCGGAGAGGTGGTCATTCGCCACGCTATGGTGTCGGTATCAGATGGCCCTGGCCCCAGTAGCGAGGGAGGAGAGGCTACTCAAGAGGCAGATCTGACCTCAGAGGGTGCCGATCAAAGTCCTAGTCCGGTCGATCAGGCAAGCTCAACCCAGCCGAATTGGGATTCCCCGGAAAGTTAACTCGCTCTAGTCTCCTAGAAACAAAGTTAGGGAACACAACGTTAGGGCTACAGTTGAGAATGCTCGCCAGGTGATGATGTGGAAACCTTGACTGATGGGGCTGTCCTGGTACAAGGGATCACCGACGGGATCGCCTGTCGATTGGTGCGGCAAATGCAAAGCTATGGCACCCCGGTGGTGGCTGGGATCGCACCAGGAGATCCCTGTGTCCAGACCCAAAACCTCGGGATCCCGTTGTTTGATCTGGTGGAACAAGCAATGGATAGCGTCGGAGGGATCCAGCTCTCCATCATTTTGGGATCGGCTCACCGGGTCATGGATGCGGCCCTAGAAGCGATTGAAGCCGGGATCCGCCAGTTGATTCTCACCCCGCAGGGGGTGCCGCCTTTGGATATGGTGCGGTTGCTGCGGGTGGCAGAGCAGACCGACACGCTGGTGGTGGGATCCCATTCAGCGGGGGTAATGATTCCGGGAGCGACGATGTTGGGCACGTTTCCCCCTCATCTCTATACCCCTGGCTCCGTGGGGCTGATCAGCCGCAGTAGCACCCTGGGATTTGAAGGGGCAGGGCTGCTGACCAAGGCGGGACTGGGGCAATCTTTGGCGGTGAGCGTGGGGGGAGATCCGATCTCGGGATCCTCGTTTGCCCAGTGGCTCCAGCTACTGGAGGAGCATGAGCCGACCCAACTGATCGTGCTGCTGGGGGAATTGGGGGGCACCGCCGAAGAAGAAGCTGCCCAGACCATTGCTGACCAGATTGACAAGCCGGTGGTGGCCTATATTAGCGGCCAAACGGTGTCTTTGTCGGACTATCTGGGCTTCGCCAGCACCACCCTGGATCCGGGGCAACGGGAGAAGGGCTCGGCAGCTCGCAAAATTGAGACGCTGAAGCGGGTGGGGGTGATCATGGCGGATCGGCTGGATCGGATCCCTGAGTTGGTGCTGGAAATCTTGTCTCGCCCCAAAGAGTAGCCCTCATAGCAGGGATCCCAAACTCAAACCATTAAACTCAGATCGCTAAACTAAGAGTCTGACCCCTTGCAGCCTTTGGATCCCATGTCGTTCATTCCGCTAGTTCGTGCCCTTGCCCACCGGCCCCTGTTGACAGAGTGGTCTAGTCACTTGGGACAGGAACCGCTAGTGCTGACGGGGGTAACACGGCTAGCCAAAGGTTTGCTGGCCTCGGCTCTGGCCAAGGGATCCCTGTGTGTGATCACCGCCACCCTGGAGGATGCCGGACGTTGGAGCACCCAACTGGAGGCGATGGGTTGGGATGTGGTGCATTTTTATCCCACCTCCGAGGCATCTCCGTATGAGGCCACCGATCCAGAACCCGAGTTGGCCTGGGGCCAGTTTCAAGCCTTGGCCGATTTGATGGCCCAGCGGCCCAAGCTAGCTATTGTCGCCACCGAGCGGGCCTTGCAGCCCCATCTGCCGCCGCCCCAGGTGTTTCGGGATGCTTGTCTCACGCTGGAAGTGGGGATCCAGCTCCAGCTCAAAACCTTGGCGGAGCACCTGGCTCGACTGGGCTATGAACGGGTCACCCTGGTGGAGAGTGAAGGGCAATGGAGCCAACGGGGGGATATTGTTGATGTGTTTCCGGTGGCCTCCGAATGGCCGATCCGGTTGGAGTGGTTTGGGGATGAGCTGGAGAAGATCCGCGAGTTTGATCCGGTCAGCCAGCGATCTCAAGATGCTATTCCTCGCTTGGTGCTGACCCCCACCAGCTATGGGGCGATGATTCAGCCCGCTCTGTTGGAGGCCACTGGGATCCCTGGGGATCTGCCCGATGATGTGCTGGAGAGCCTGTTGTCAGATGCCCCCCCCGAAGGACTGCGCCGCTTGATGGGCTGGGCCTTTGAGCAGCCGGTGGGTCTGCCCGCCTATCTGCCCCCCAATACCCTGGTGGTGCTGGATGAGCCGTTTCAGTGTCAGGGGCACAGTCGGCAGTGGGTGGCTCATGCCCAAGAGCAGTTTCAACTGGCCCAGGAGACCTATCCCCACCTCGTGGCGCTGCACCAAGCCTTTGAAGACAACCTCCGCACCCTGGAGGGGATCCCACGCTTGGAGCTATCGGAGCTGATCAGTGGCCAGGGCATCAACTGCAACAGTCGTGCCATCACCGCCATTCCCCATCAGTTTGGAGCTTTGGCTAAGCAGGTACGGGAGTATCGCAAACAGGGATCCCAGGTTTGGCTGGTGTCGGCCCAACCCTCCCGGACGGTGGCGCTGTTGCAGGAGCATGATTGTCCGGCCCAGTTTGTACCCAACCCCAAAGACTTTCCGGCCATCGACAAACTGAGTGAGTACCAGACCCCCATCGCCCTCAAGTATTCCGGGCTGGCGGAACTGGAGGGCTTTGCCTTGCCAATGGCGGGCATGGTGCTGTTGACGGATCGGGAATTTTTTGGCCAGCGCAGCCTCGCCACCCCCAGCTATGTGCGACGGCGACGGCAGGCGGCCTCCCGACAGGTGGATCCCAATCTGCTCAAACCGGGGGACTATGTGGTGCATCGCGCCCACGGCATCGGCAGATTTCTCAAGCTAGAAAGCCTGGTGCTGAACAATGAAACCCGCGAATATTTGGTGCTGCAATACAGCGACGGTGTGCTGCGGGTGGCTGCTGATCAGGTCAATGCCCTGTCTCGCTATCGGGCTACTTCTGAAAAAGCCCCTAGCCTCAGCAAAATGTCGGGCCAAGCCTGGGAACGGGCCAAGTCAAAAGTCAAAAAAGCCGTCCAAAAGGTGGCGGTGGACTTGCTGGAACTCTATGCCAAACGAGCCGAACAGCACGGCTTTACCTACCCGGAGGATTCCCCCTGGCAGTTGGAGATGGAGGATTCCTTTCCCTATCAGGCTACCCCTGACCAGCTCAAGTCGATTCAGGATGTCAAGCAAGATATGGAGTCCCCCAAACCGATGGATCGCTTGGTCTGTGGGGATGTGGGATTTGGCAAAACCGAGGTGGCTATCCGGGCCATCTTCAAGGCGGTTTTGGCGGGCAAACAGGTGGCTTTGTTGGCTCCCACCACCATTTTGACCCAGCAGCACTATCACACCCTCAAGGAGCGATTTGCCCCCTATCCGGTGCAGGTGGGCTTGCTCAACCGCTTTCGTACTAGTGAAGAGCGCAAAGCGATTCAAGCCCGACTCAAAAGCGGGGAATTGGATGTGGTGGTGGGCACCCATCAACTGCTGGGCAAAGGGGTTCATTACAAAGACTTGGGACTGTTGGTGATTGACGAAGAACAGCGCTTTGGGGTCAACCACAAAGAAAAGATCAAAGCCCTCAAAACTGAGGTGGACGTGCTCACCCTGACCGCCACCCCGATCCCTCGCACCCTCTACATGGCGCTGTCGGGACTGCGGGAGATGAGCCTGATCCAGACACCGCCCCCCTCGCGGCGACCGATCAAAACCCATCTGTCCCCCTATGACCCGGAGGCTGTCCGCACCGCCATTCGCCAGGAATTGGATCGGGG
>JBHJNR010000275.1:0-11574 GCA_050330615.1 Cyanophyceae cyanobacterium | reverse complement strand
TTATTTAACGTCAACCCTGTGCCCCAGGGCGGACAAGCTCAAACAAAGGTTTGATGATTGCACCAGCGAACTTTGCAGCTACGTTTCTGCCCTCGGAGTCCAGTCATGGATATCCTGCATGGGTCGTCACCCCTACCAGTGCTCGCTCATTTTAACATTGCCGCCTATGTCACAGCTACTGCTCCCTCCGGTCGCCCGCCGCTTCACCACCCCCCAAGCCTGCGGCTATAGGCGGAGCACTGCGACGGATCTTGGTAGTCAAAGACGTCGATTACTTCAGTTGGGGACTGGGGTGACTCTGATCACGGCAGCGAACAGTCTGCATCCTTCCCTTCAATAGCATTGACATACGGCCAAGGGAGCATTGACAAACACTTCCACAAAACGGCAGTGGGATCCCTGGGTATGCAGCTGGCGCACCTCCTCACGGATGGCCCGAGAGGGAGAAATTGCCGCCGCTAAAACAATCACCCCATGCCGACTGAGCAGATGGGCCACAAAGCCAATCCGCCGGATATTCTCATCCCGATCCGTTTTGCTAAAGCAGATTAGGGATCCCGGTCTACCTGTCCGTGATCTGACAGGCCGGACAAAAATGAGCGGATCGTCCTGCCACCTTGAGCCGTTGGATCTCAGATCCACAGCGACGACAGGGCTGACCCGCCCGCCCATAGACCCAGGCTTGCCCCTGATAATTGCCATTGATGCCCTGGGGATCCCGGTAGTTACTAAATGTTGTGCCCCGCTGGCTGATGCTGGTCTGGAGCACCTCCACTACGTTTTGGCGCAACTGGCTCACCTGTGACTGGGTCAACCGCTGGCTGGGACTGAGGGGGTGAATTCCACTTAAAAATAGTGCCTCATCAGCGTAGATATTGCCCACCCCAGCCACCAGGGTTTGATCTAACAGAGCATTTTTGATCGGACGGACACTGCGAGCCAAGGCAGTCTGGAGATAAGTGACCGAAAAGTCGGCCTCAAACGGCTCCGGCCCCAATGTCGCCAAGGTGGGAATCGCAGTTTCAGTGGTCACCGCCGCCGGGATCCCCCACATCTGACCAAAGGTACGTTGATCGACAAAGCGCAGATCTTGGGGATCCTGTCCAAGCACGTCTACCAGCTCAAACACAACGCGGGTATGCCTAGACAGCGGCTCCGCCCGAGGCATCACCAAGAGCTGTCCGGTCATACGCAGATGCACACCCAAACGGGATCCCCCTTCTAGCTGAGCCAGCAGGAACTTGCCCCGCCGATCCCAACCCACAAAAGAGGATCCCGTTAGGAGTTGACTAAAAAGATCGGGATCTGGATAAGCCACCGTGCGAGGCAAAAGCACCGCCACATGAGCGATTTGCCGACCCCGCAAGAGGCAATCAAGATCCCGCCGAACCGTCTCTACCTCAGGTAGCTCGGGCATGACGATGGATGCAAAATAAGCGGATGAAAACGAGCGTAATCAAAAAGTGTCAAGATTCACTAGCTATCGAGATCTAGCTGGCGGCGGTAGCTGCGGCAGGCTTGTCTTTCTTCTTGGGAGGCTCAATCTCCACCAATTCATCCTCGCGGAAGTTGTTGGTGTTGATGCTGTAGTAGTTGATCTTGTCGAAACGAACGATCACCGGATACAAGATGCCGCTTTTGTCCACAGCCGCAACGGTGCCGACATCCCGATACCAATAGGATTCTTTGCGCAAAACGCGAACTTTGGAGCCACGTTGAATTGCCATGATGTTCTCCCTGAAGCTGTTATTAAAGTGAACGTTCTCATGTGGTTCTCAGTCTGCCACGGGAATGCAAAGTGAATTCCTAAGAATGGTAAAGGGATCCCAGGGACTTTACACTTGAGGCAAGAGCTGAATAAAGGAAAGCATACCAATGGCTGAGGTCGCCCGCTTGCTCCTTTACCCGATCAAATCCTTGGATCCTGTGGCAGTGGAGCATGCCACCCTGACGGCGGCAGGAAGTTTCCGACATGATCGGGCCTATCGGCTGGTGGATGAACAGGGCCGGGTAATCAATGCCAAACGGACGGCCCAGATTCACCAGATTCGCACCCACTGGGGACCCGATGGTTATCAACTGACGCTGGCCGCCCCCAATACCTCCCCGCTCCAGGCGGATCTCAGGCAAGATAGCGAGCGTCTAGAAGCCTGGTTCTCCAGCTTTTTTGGTCAGACCGTGCGGCTGGAGGAAAACCGGATCCAGGGCTTTCCCGATGATCTTCGCTCACCAGGGCCAACCGTGATTAGCACCAGCACCCTTGAGACTGTGGCCACTTGGTTTGACGGGATCCCAGTGGATCAAATGCGGCTCCGGATGCGGATCAATATTGAACTCGGGGCCACCCCGGCCTTTTGGGAGGATGCCTTGTTTGGCTCAGCCGGAACGGCCCTCCATTTTCGGATTGGCTCCGTGGATATGTATGGCATCAACCCCTGTGCCCGCTGTATCGTGCCCACGCGGGATCCCGTCACAGGTGAAGCCCTCAAGGGATTTCAGCGGCAGTTTGCGGAAGCCCGTCGCCAGACATTGCCAGACTGGGTAGAGGGATCCCGCTTCGATCACTTTTACCGATTGGGGGTCAACACCACTATCCCCGCCCGTGAAGAAAACCCCACCCAAGAAGAGAACACTGTCATCCGAGTCGGGGATCCTGTCGAGATTATCGGGCCTGCCCAGTTAAACCCCCAATCTAACTCAAACTCGTAATGAGTATGATATACTAAGTTAGGTTTACAAAACCACACAAACAGCATTTCAAGGAGCGATTGATATGGAAGGATGCTTGCGAGTCGGTCAGGCCGCCCCCGCCTTCGAGGCCACTGCGGTTTACGACCAAGAATTTAAGACCGTCAAGCTGTCGGATTACAAGGGCAGCAAGTACGTGGTGCTGTTCTTCTATCCGTTGGATTTCACCTTTGTGTGCCCTACCGAGATCACCGCTTTCAGCGACAAGTACCCTGAGTTCAAAGCTCTGGATACCGAAGTACTAGGGGTCTCTGTGGACAGCGAATTTTCTCACCTAGCTTGGATCCAGACCGCTCGTAACCAAGGGGGCGTTGGGGATCTGAACTATCCGCTGGTGGCAGACCTCAAAAAAGAAATCAGCACCGCCTACAACGTCTTGGATCCTGATGCGGGTGTGGCTTTGCGCGGCCTGTTCATCATCGACAAAGAAGGTGTGATTCAGCACGCCACCATCAACAACTTGGCCTTTGGCCGCAACGTGGAAGAGACTCTGCGGATCCTGCAAGCGATCCAATACGTGCAGTCTCACCCCGATGAAGTCTGCCCCGCCAACTGGCAGCCCGGTGAAGCCACCATGAAGCCGGATCCCAAAGGCTCTAAAGAGTTCTTTGCGGCTGTCCGCTAAGCCAGACTCATTAAGTTTTGGGCTGAACTGCTGAATAATGCTTCAGTTCTGACTCGCCCCTTTCTGTCTGGAAAGGGGCTTTTTGGGGTGATATTTGTCTGAGGCTAAAAGGAACGGAGAGGGAGGGATTTGAACCCTCGATGACGTTGCCGCCATAGCAGTTTTCGAGACTGCCGCATTCAACCACTCTGCCACCTCTCCAAAGATTGCAGACTCTTATCTTGCCACCCTTGCGAGACAAGGCACAAGCTGAATCCCAAACCGGGATCCCGGTGGTCAGAACCGGAGACCACCAAGCTAGACTCAAAGAGCAGGTCATCGCTCAGGATCCCGTCATGCTCGAATCGTGGCAGCTCTGGCTCTATCATCTGGAGCAATGGGCCACCCATTTGGTTGAGAATCAACTCCAGCAGCTCTCTTGGGCCAGCGTGGCGGTAATTGGAGTCGCAGGGCTACTGACCAGCCTATCCCCCTGTATGTTGTCGATGTTGCCGATCACAGTGGGTTATATCGGCGGTTATGGCAGCCCTTCATCTTCATCTGAGCAGGAGCCATCCCGAGCCTGGATCCAATCCAGCCTGTTTGCCCTTGGTGTTGCCATTACTCTGACGGGCTTGGGCTTGGGATCCGCCCTGTTGGGTCGAGTCTATGGCCAGCAGGCAGGCGGCATCTGGCCTCTGTTGATGGGATCCCTGGCGGTGGTGATGGGACTCAACCTGTTGCAGCTCTTGCCCTTGCGCTTTCCTGATCTGGCCAGTCGTCTACCGATCCCCGAGCAGTGGCCGCAGGGAATCCGATCTTTAGCGCTGGGGCTGACGTTTGGGCTGGTGGCCTCCCCCTGTAGTACCCCGGTCTTGGTGGCGCTGCTGGGCTGGGTCTCGACGTCTGGCCACCCTCTGGTGGGGGCGGGTCTCTTGCTGGCCTATGCGGTGGGTCTGGTGACTCCCCTGATCATGGCGGGCATCTTCACCTCTACGATCAAAAAGCTGCTAGCTTTGCGGCAATGGTCGAGTTGGGTGACAACAGTAGCCGGGATCCTACTGGTGGGATTTGGCTCGTTAACAGTTTTTTCGCGGTTGATGGCTTGAGATGGTGAAGGCTCTAAAACGATATTGGCGACATGATCTGCTGCCGTTGCTGGCGGATTTGAGGTTGGCTATTGCACTTTTGTTAGTAATTGCGGTGGCCAGCGCCACAGGGACGGTGATCGAGCAAGAGGAATCACTGCGGTTCTATCAGAGCAACTATCCCGAGGATCCCGCCTTATTTGGCTTTTTGTCCTGGCGGGTGATTTTATCCACCGGACTGGATCATGTCTATCGCACCCCCTGGTTTTTGGCGATCTTGATCCTGTTTGGATCCAGCCTGATGGCCTGTACCTTTACCCGGCAATGGCCCCTGCTGAAGGTCTCGCGCCGCTGGAGCCATTACACCAAGCCCCAAAGTTTTCGCAAACTTGCCCTGAGTGGGATCCATCCCTCGTTAACCATTGCTGATTTGGCAACTCGATTAGAGCAGAAACGCTATCTCGTCTTTGTGGAGGGGGAACATCTTTATGCCCGCACAGGCTTGATGGGACGCATCGGCCCGATCATCGTCCACTTCAGCATGATTTTGATTTTGCTGGGGGCAATCTGGGGATCCATCTCGGGCTTTAAGGCGCAGGAAATGATCCCAGTCGGGTCAACCGTTCCGATTCAAAACCTGATCATGTCGGGGGATCTGGCCCGCCCGCCCCAGTGGCAGATCAAAGTCAACCGCTTTTGGATCGACTATTCCACCGAAGGTCGGATCCGCCAGTTTTATTCCGACCTCAGCATTGTGGATCACGGGGAAGAAACCCTGCGCAAAACCATCTTTGTCAACCAACCCCTCAGCTACAAAGGGGTCACCCTCTACCAAGCGGATTGGGCCATTGATGCGGTCAAGGTGCGGGTGAATAACAGCCCTCAGTTCTATATTCCGGTGGTCAAGATGAAGGACAACTCCCAACTGTGGGGAGCCTTTGTGCCCACCAAGCCGGATATGTCGGCAGGTCTGACGATGATCATCCCCGATTTGCAGGGAACGGTGGTGCTTTATGACGAGGCGGGTCAGCTGATTGCCCCCGTCCGGGCGGGCATGAGTTTGGCGGTCAGTGATGCCCTCACCATTTATGTGGATGAGGTGGTGGGGAGCACGGGGTTGCAGATCAAGCGCGATCCTGGGATCCCATTGGTCTATCTGGGCTTTGGGCTGCTGATGTTGGGGGTGATGATGAGCTATGTCAGCCATAGCCAGATCTGGGCTTTGCAGACTGAGGACGGCCTCTACATTGGCGGCAAAACCAATCGGGCCTTGGTCACGTTTGAGCGAGATTTTCTCCAGGTGACTCGCTATGAGGCCGAGATGGCTCAGCAGCCCGTAATGGCCGGGATCCACACCAGCTGAGCAGCACCCAGACCAGGATATTGACCCGCGCATCCAGGGCCACTACATCCAACAGCCCAGAGAGAAAGTAACAACTCAACGCCAGCACCACCCCAAACGTCAAGGGATCCCCGGCGGCCTGTCTCCAGCCCTTCCCCAACAGGATCCCCCACAGAGCCAGCAAGCCCGCCAATACCAAAATGCCCCCCTCAGCCCCCACCATGAGGTAGAGATTGTGGGGATGGGTGAGCCACTCAGGGGGTGCGGGGATCTGAGCATTGTAGAGATCCTGAAAGCTCTGCCAGCCCCAGCCCGTCCAGGGGCGTTGCATCATCATGTCTAGGGCAAACTGCCAGCCATCCACCCGATTGGCGGTGGAACTAAAGTAGGTGGCCTGGGGATCCAAAGTATCCGCTAGCCGTTGCCAAAACAGGGACGGGATCACCTGACGTAAGCCCAGGATCCCCACTGCTGCCCCCACGGGCAGAGCGGTCAAACCCAGCAAGCCCGCCAACCAGCGCCAGCGATGGAACCCCACCAGCCCGATCACCAGTCCTGCCCAAGCGATGCCCCAGCCATTGCGAGAAGCGGTTAGCCCCACTAACGGCAGACTGAGCACCAAGAAGCTGATGGCCAATCGGGGATCCCAACTACTGTACCGAGGGGCAAAGGCGGAATCAAAAGCAGGTCGCTGCCGGATCGCCACCAGCAGACCCACCGCCACCGCTTGCAGCATGACCAGATAGACCGCCAATGTATTGGGAGAGAGAAAAAGTGCTGTCGGTCGATCCCGATGATCCAGTTGTTCAAGCGCGATCACGAGGGGATCCCAACCCAGGCGATAGTGCCAGCCCCCCAGAGCTTGACCCAGCCCCAAGACAGCAATCAGGATCCCTCCCCCCAACAAGGCACGCACCACCCGCAAGCGCATCTGGGGGCAAGCCAAGGGTTGCCGACAGGCCACCATCACCCCGACAAAGGGCCAATAGTTAAAGGATCCCGGCAAACTGAGGCTGAGGGTCTCTCCCGCCCAGGTCACCGCCAGGATCCCCACCACCACCACTGCTGATAACTGATGGAGAGGATTCCAGCTCATCGGGCTGGTCAGTCTGCGCCAACGCATTCGCAACCATTGACCGATCCCCCACACCATTAACAGCAAGCTGGGGGCAACATTGACCGGTAATAGGGCCAAACCACTCCACAGCCAAATGGCCCTGGAATCAGCGGGTTGATTGGGAAGATTTGGGTCGAGAGATGCTGGCATAACTTCGGCCGAGAGCACTGGGAACTGAGCATTGGCGTCTGCCACCCTACCACCTCCCTCTAGCCCCTCTACCAAAACGTGACACACATCACTCATCCTTAGGTATCGCCATCACTATTCCAAAGTCGGTTGACGCTTAGAGTAAACACAGTTGAAGCCGATCTCCCGTCCTGCATCCATCTCTGATTCACCCAAGATTTAGATTTTTGGCGCTGCGTTCAGGCTGGGATCCCTCGCTCAACCCTCGATCTAGGGAGACTCATCCAGTCCAGCTGACCAGATCTTGATTGAAAAAACCGTACATTTTGAAAAGATTTTGGTTGCCATCCCCTCCTTTGGTCTACAACCAATAACAGACTCGACCAAAGGAGATCTCAGTATCAGCAACGACACCAGTTTGTGATCACAGTAACGGGGTTCCTATGCTAGCCAATCGAGTCAGACATGATGCGCCCACCCAGCTGCGGATGCTCGCGCCAGTCCGGTCTCATCCCCTAGAGACTTTTTGCAAAGGGATGATTCAATCTCTGCATGGGATCCTTGGGGTTGTGATGGTGCGGATTGTCTATCACGGTGGCCAGCCCCAGGAGTGGTGTACGGAGAAATATCCGGATCCCTTGCGGGCCATGTTGACGGAGTTGCAGCTCCCCCTTCTCAACGAGTCTCAGCCTCACCATTGGGTTATCACCCAGGCCGGATCAAAATTGTGGATCTATCACATCTTGATCTCGGAGGCTGAGGTCAGACCCGCAACGGATCAGTCCAGCAGTGATCAGAGGGAGGGATCCCTCTCTCCTGAGAGCTATATGCAGATCGCCACCGACCGAGTGCTGGATCCCCAGGCCAAACAGTGGATCACCACCCAGTACCAGCTGCTCAAAAGCCATCTCGCCCTCTACGAGCTCAGCCAGGGTCAACAATCATCGATTGCTTTGCTGGAAAACATGATCCGGCGCATCAGCCATCAGCTCTATCACCCCCTTGCCCGGATCAGTCTCTGTGTGGAAAATATTCGCTGGAGTTTACAAGATTTGGTCTTTCCCCCTCTGCCTACGACTCAGGTATCCGCTGATGCCGAGCATCTCTGGGCAGCTCAACATCAGGCCCATCAAGCAGCCCACCAGCTAACTCAGGAGCAAATCAATTCGATTGCCCGTACCACCGAAGGACTAGGCTCCTGTCTCCAACGCTTGGTCATGTGTGGACGGGGCACAGACCTGCAACGAGAAGAGCATGAGATGGGATCCCTCTTAGCCCAGAGTATTGCTGAGTTAAGTCCCAAAGCCGCCGCCCGTCAGGTCAGAATTCATCAGCAGGGATCACTAGTCTGGGGTAGCGTCGATGCCTTTTTATTGAGTCAGGCGTTGGAGAATCTCTTGGGCAATGCGATTGAGTTTAGCCCTCCAGGGGGCGAGATCCTCTGTACTTGCCATCGGCTGGGGACGCGAATGGTGATCACCATTGCCGATCAAGGCCCTGGCTTATCACCGGAGGCTCTACGGTCTGCATTTACCGCGTTCTATTCCTCTCGCCCCCAAGGAACAGGACTGGGACTGACCATCGCCCAAAAAATTGTCACTGATCACAACGGCCTGCTCTGGGCCGAAAATCGATCAACTGGTGGGGCTCAATTTTCCATTAGTTTGCCAATGTCCAATTAAGTATTTTCTAGCTAAGTGTTTTCTATCCAAGCCAAGCATTTCCTATCCATACCTCAACTCTCAATCAGGTAATGATCTCAATCTATCAATCGGTAATTCATTTAATTGTTTTACAGGTTTATAGTGCCTCTCTGAGTGACCATTTCGATCAATTGAATATCAGACTATCCACCATTCAAAATCTTGAATTTTAGGATCCATAGGAGCATTAATTATGGCTATCACAACAATACCCTTCAAACAAACTATTTCTGTTGTTCTAGTGGATGATGATTCCGATTTTCGCCAAGGGATCCGGACATTACTAGGCTTTTATTCCACAGCGGGTCGACGGCGGTTTCAAGTGGTGGGAGAGGCTGATTCTGCCGGTCAGGCCTTACACCAGATTAAGCAACAAGGGGTCGATCTCATTCTTCTAGATTTGGAATTGGTGGAAAGTGATGGTCTCAGCTTTTTGTCAGCCTTGCGTTCTTTTAAGCCCTGCACTAAAGTCCTAGTGTTGTCAGGACATCAAGAGGATGATTGGGTCTTTCGAGTGATGCAATTGGGGGCACATGGCTATCTGTTTAAGTCCAGCTTTACTGATCATTTAGCCAATGCAGTAAACACAGTCCTCAATCAAGAGATCTATCTCCCGCCTGAGGTTGCCACCCGTTTTTTCCGACACTTCAAAACCAGCCAAGCCGAATCCCAGTCTAGTGCCGATGGGGCAGCGCTGACCGAGCGCGAACATGAGGTGCTGCATCATCTGATCGAAGGCCAGTCCAATCAGGATATTGCCCGCCAGCTCTACATCAGCACCGCCACCGTCAAAGCTCATCTCACCGCCATTTATAGCAAGTTGGGGGTGAGCAGCCGCACCCAGGCGATTGTGGCGGCGATGAAGCGGGGATTGGTGACCGCCAGTTGATACTCTGGCTGATGGGGGCGGAGGCTGTGATACAGTCCAAACGATACCCCTGTTCTCTTTCAAGCTTCTACTCCCCAATGGCCGCTGCCCCTAATCCTCCTGCCCCTCATGATCCGCATCCCTTTGCCGTGGAGGCCGTATTGGAGGCGGTATTGAGCAAGCTGAGAATCCTGGCAGAGACCGGCCAGACTTTTGGCCAGCCCATCACGGTGGGGGAGACCATTATCATCCCCTATATGTCGTTGAACTTTGGCCTGGGGGGAGCGGGCGGCACCCTGGGATCCCTGCCCGGAGCAGGATCGGGCCACAATGGCTCTAAGCCGGGATCTTCGGTGTGGGGTGGCGCGGGCGGCGGTGTCCGGGTGGAGCCGATTGGTTTCTTGGTGGTGCGGGGAGAGCGGGTGGAATTGCTCACCATTGACCAGCAGCCTGGAGCCTGGAGCAAGGTGGCGGATCAAGCACTTCCCCTCTTGCAGCAATGGGTTCAGGCCCAACAGGGCGACACTGGGGATCCTGAGTGAGTCCCCCCTGCGATGACCTTGATTGGCTATCTCTACTACCCGCAGACCTACCCACAAACGCTGGGACAACTGGATCCCCAAGATTCAGCTTGCCTACAACAAGCGGGGGCAACAGACGTTTTTTTGGATTGGGGATCCCGGCAGTCCCTCAATCAGGTTATGTGCCTGATCGAGCAACAGTCCGTCGATGGCTTAGTGGTCATGCAGTTAGCCGATCTGGGGGATAGCGTCGCCACCTGCCATCAGATTTTTCTGCGCATTCTCCAATCCGGTTGCCAACTGTTTCAGGTGAACGCCGATGGTGGTATCAGGCTTTTTCGGGATCCCCAAGACTGGCTGATCGCGCTCTCGGACTTGCCGCAAATCTTGCGCTCTCGTGTGATGCAGCAGCGCTATGCCCGCAACCGCCTAGACAAAAAACCACCCCCCGGTGCCGCCCCCTATGGCTACAAACGGGAGGAGAATCGCTATGTGCTGGAACGGCGACAGGCCGCTCTCGTCAAAGCTTTTTTTGAGCATTTTTTGGTCTATGGATCCCTGCGGGAATCGGTGCGATATCTAGAAAAGCAGGGCAAGAAGATCTCGGTGGCCACTGGGCGGCGCTGGCTCAGCCATCCGGTCTATCGGGGAGACTTGGCTTTCCCAACAGCTCAGCCAGGGGAATCCATCATTCGTAATACCCACAACCCGATCCTGTCACGGGATGAGGCGGCCCAAATCGACCGTTGGCTGAAGCGCAATCGTGTCATCTCTCGCCGCAGCGCTAGTGCTCCTCGGGCATTGGCAGGGCTGGTCAAGTGTCAAGCCTGTGGGTCTGCCCTACGAATTATCCAGACCACCCATCGAGGCCGGGATCCCTATCTCTATCTGCGCTGCCCCACCTGCCGCTACGGTCTGGGCTACAGCAGCGTGCTCGATCAGATCATCGACTTGATCTGTACCCAACTACCCCAAAAGCTCAACAACTGGGATGCGACCCCCCTAGCGGGTATCAAAGCCCAGATTGAAGGTCAGATCGCCCACAACGAAGGGATCCTGGCTCAATTGCCTGCGCTGGAACAGCAGGGGATCTTGGATGCCAGCACTCACCATTACCGCCGATTTCAACTGGAGCAGGACAACACTACCCTCTTGGCCCAATTGGAACAGTTTCCCCCTGCTGATCTGCCCCAGGTGGCCCGCAATCTGTCGATCCGACCTTTCTGGGATGACCTGAGCGAGATCGAACGGCGGCGGTATTTTCGGGAGTTTATTCATCAAGTTCTGGCCCAATCAGATGGGGCCATCCAAATTACCTTTGTGTTTGAGGCTCTGTTGACATCCTCCCCGGCCTTTAAGGCCGAGGATTCGGTTTAGGCGAACAAGAGCAGTTGCAATTGCTGACCGTCCCGACAGGTTGACGCTTCACCGGATGCTGCTGGCAAGCCAGACTT
>JBHJNR010000274.1:0-9953 GCA_050330615.1 Cyanophyceae cyanobacterium | reverse complement strand
GGATCGATGCGTTTCTGAATCGGGGCCGGAGGGGGAGACGGTCTAGCAGGAAATGGCGGGGGGACTTGACTCTGGCTTGAGGAAATGGGGCTTGGCAGCCCAATGGGATCTGCTGACCTCTGAATTGGGAAGACGGTAGGTTGACTGATGGGAACTGGAGGAGACTCGTGGGTTGAGGGTGGATTGGCGATTGGTTGGGGGATCTCGACCGGATCAATTCGTTTTTGAATAGGTGGGGCTGATGGGAGGAGTTCAGCTGTAATAGGATCCCCCCTCTGAGGCAAAGGCGTCTGAGGCAAGGGCAGTGGATCCGGTCGACTGACGGTGGGCACCTGATTTGGAAAACGGATCCCTGGATCAGGTCTAGCCGCTGAGCGGATCGGAGCAGCCTCAGCCCGCAACTGAAGAGACGGCGGTGGCGCAAAGATCTCGGGTGAGCCGTAGCCCGAGTAGTCCCACACCCCAAACCCATCGCCCGCCGACGAAAAGAGCATCGTTGGCTCCACCGCTAGGATGCGTTGGATCCCCAAGGGGCTGATCAACTGGGGATAGATCATCGGGATCCCGAGCGGTTGTCGATGCCCCAATCCTTCGCCCGAGAGGCCAGCAACGCCGGTGTCCATGTCTCCACGATGGTCTGGATGCCTATCAGGCCCAACCTCTGCCATAGCTACTCACTAACGAAGCTAAATTCTTGGTCATCTCGCTCCATGTCTCTCCCTGTGGTGGCTCCCCCCCGACGGGATCCCTCTCCCAATGTGAAGTTGAAGCCCTCAAAGGCAATGGTTAATTCTTCCATTCCCACTTCTGTGGATTTTGCACTCAAAGTAGGACCTTTCCAGCTGATGGGAATAGCCCCAATTAGAGTCCAACACCAGACGGTTTCTCCCGCTTGATTAAAAACCAAGATATTGATATTGCGACGGATAGGCTCCAGTGGAAAAGTTGGCTCAATCAGGCTAACAAATAACCAACGCAGAAACTCAGGATGGTTGGACAATCCCCGTTTGAGGGTAATGTTTTCAAACGTGGCAGGTGTGAGCAAAACCCGCTGCTGGCTATTGAGACCCCCTTCAGAGAAAATGGTTGGAGCACTCTTAATGCTTAAGCTAG
Organism: Cyanophyceae cyanobacterium; assembly: GCA_050330615.1. Taxonomy (GTDB): domain Bacteria; phylum Cyanobacteriota; class Cyanobacteriia; order Thermostichales; family Thermostichaceae; genus JAAUUM01. The sequence continues at coordinate 8,840 of JBHJNR010000274.1, read as the reverse complement.
TGCATTCGGCAAAAGAGGCACTCACCTCCGCTTCCAGTTCCACATAAAAACGGTTAGCGGTGATGTAGTTGAGGATGTGATCGGGATCCTCCTTGCCATTTTTTTTCTTGTCCAGGGCAGAAAGAACCGCAGGACTTACCTGTCCCAGCAGAGTCGAGGCCAACGATTCAAAGCCACCCGCCTGAGGAACCAACGCCATTAGTAAGACCTCCGAGTGGGATCCATGCGCTCGCCCTGAAGGCGGCAGTCTTCCAGCATCAAGGCATACACCCGCTCACACAATCGATCCATTAAAAACTGATCTTGACGAATCTGCTGAGCCGCTTGCCCCATCTGACTGCGCATGGCCGGATCGGGCTGGAGCTGATTGATCGATCCAGTGGCGGAAAAGCCTGCTACTCCTAGAGGGTGGACAAGGCGATCAGGATTTGATGGGGGGAGAAAAGGCAACATCAGCAAGGGCACTAGCGCGACCACCTTCCCATTGTTCGCAACAGCCCTCATCTCTCAACATTGGCCAAAGGTCTACATTCCTGTCCTCATCCCTCATGGCTCACCTCATGGATCAGGGGGTGCTGAAATCCTTGTGGAGACTACCACTTCAACGGATGGACACTCGCAACTGCACCAAATGGTCGTGGCCCAATTCCACCTGATCACCGTCCCTGAGCAGATAGGGCTTGCCCGGATCCAAGGACTGGCCATTCAAGAACGTGCCATTGGTGCTGCGGTCATCGGTGAGGACAAAAGCAGATTGATTCAGGTCCCAATGGATGTGGGCATGGATCCGAGACACATGTTGGGAATGGGGCAGATCCGCCAGATCGATCTCCGGGGTTTTGGGGCCGCCCCGCCGTCCCAGATGAGCCAAGACCCCTTGCAACCTAAAGGCTTGGCCCGAACTGTGGTTGAGGGAGAGGGCTGGTTGGCGGGCTTGCACGACAGTGGCAGCAGCAGGCGGTTGATCCATGGGGGGATCCGATATCGCAGGATTCCCGCCAAACGGATTCATCAGGGGTGTGGGCTGGGGCGTGGGTGCTGGGTAAGAGATAGGGGCAGGATCCCAGCCCGATGGAACGGATCCCCACGGATCGTTGGTGATGGGAGGGGATGACCAGGGATCCGTGGCTGGAGCTGCCGGGGATGGAGCAGCTGGCGCTGAGGCCACTGGAGACACCGCCCAGGGATCCGACACCGGAGCAGGCGGCGGACTAAAGCTGGCGGGCACCCCCACATCGACATCCTTCAGCGGCTCTCCACAAAAGGGGCAAAAGTCCCCATCGGGAACCGTCTTTTGAAAATAGTCGCAATGAGGATTACGGCATTTGGTGGCCATCGTCAAAAAAGTAACTCACTATTCACAGGATACAGGCTGCAAAGGTATCAGGTTGCTGGACTGAAGCAAGCATTGGCCTTCTTGACTGCGCAACATCTCCGCCACTTTCTCTCCAATCCGATAGCGAGGTTCTTGGCGGTTATCCCGCAACGAGAGCAGGCTCAAGGGGGAGGCCAACGGATAGCGCCCCTCCCGGAATGCCGATTCGGACAAAAAGTATTGCCCCTTGAGCAGACAGAGATCGCTGTTGGGGTTGATGGTGCGGACATTGCGGGCCAGAAGGGTCGATCCGGGCACGATGGGATTGATGTAGGTGTTGCCCTCCCCTACCGCCAACGGATAGACGTTGCAATCCCCAAAGACGATGCTGATGCTGCCAAAGGCGATGCCCCCCACATCCGGCTGGCTCTCAAAATCGGCCCGGATCTGCCCCATCGTCTGAAAGGTGCCCTGGGTCTGGATGGTGCCCGCCGCCAGCAAGGCCCGAAAATCCTCAATCGCATCTGCAGTGGCCAAGACCCGCTGCTCAAATAGCCGTACCAACTCCGGTTCCGTGGGGGCAAACAGCTGTACCCGCCGATTGGGGCCACCCAACTCTGACCAGTTGGCCACTTGTCCGGTGTAGAGCTGGCGCAACTGATCAAAACTGATCTGACCATTGAGGGCACGAGGCAAGCCTTCGGTGCGGCGGGCATAGATAAAGGGAACAAACACCATCAAGCCGTCATAGGCCACATCGCAGCGGCTGAGGCTATCGCCATAGGGTACTTGACAGCGACCCTGGGGATCCCCTTGGGGCTGATCCATCAGGTTGGTGATCGCAAACGTGCTGGTTTCTTGCACCACCTGTTGGCTGGCGGCTTCGGCTGATTCGGCCGGGGTATGCACCAGCTCTAGGCCACTAAAGGATTGTTGCAGCCGTTCCACAATATTTTGGTTGCCGGTCAGGGGGTTGCTAAAGCGCAATTGAACTAAGGCGCGGTGGGCAATGCCAGGGACTTCACTGCTAAAGGTAAATTGGCCAGTGGGAACATCATTGATATCCCCCAAGCGAGGCAATAGGATCAACTCCTCCCGGAGGGGCTGTTGAGTGCGATTCAAATGAGACACCAGTTGCCATGCCCCCAGTCCCAGTAGCAGCAAGAGCAACAACAGCCACCAGACTTTCCCTCCTCCCTGGCGGCGAGCGGTTGAGTCTTGTTCTGCACCCGTTGCTAAGGGCTGGCTCTCGTCCCCCGGTTTGGGCAACTCCCACAGGGCTTGACGGGCAGCAGTGGCGGTTTCCAGCGGGATCCCTACGCCCAAGAGACGTTTGAGATAGTCCTTGAGGGCAGTATCCCGTCGAGGCCAGGTCTGGTCATCGCGCCAATCGAGCGGCTGTCCGGTCAAGGGATCCGAGGTGCCCCCTTGCAGCAGATGAAAGCCCACAACCCCTAGCGCTTTCAGATCTTGCTCGGGGCTGAGGGGTTGTCCCGGCGGAACGGCGGGATCAAAGAGTTGCTCCCAGAAGCCTAGATCACAGAGATAGACAAAAAAGTCTGGCCCATTCTGCGCCACCAACAGGCTTTCGAGACTCAGGGATCCATGGGTCAGTCCGGTGCGGGCGTTGCCTGCCGCAAACTGAAACTTTTGCTGATGAAGAAACTCCAGGGTTTGTAAGACCTGATCTAGTAGGCGGCGAATATCTACCGGATCCATGCGACCCCGTTCCCCCAGCACCTGAGCCAGGGTGGGAGCAGCCCCCAAGCGGCCCTGCCCAATCCAGTAGCAGCGTCGGGTGGTGGGATCGGCAATGGCATCCCAAGTGGGCAGCAGCCGAAAATCTTGGTCGCGCCCGTCCGCCGCCCGAAACTGGGCCACCCGCACAAAGGTCTCCTGCCGACTCTGCCAGTCTTCCGGCGCTCCAAAAGCTCGATTGGGCAGCAGATACTCCTTGATCACCACCGGCTGACCATCGCTCTGATTGATGCCCGCATAGAGGCGACCCAACCCCCGTTTGCCCAAGAGCTTGATTACCTGATAGCTGCCCCGACGGCCCCGCAGCTCTTGGCGGGGAGCCAGGGGCACCGGAAAACCACATTGACTGCAAAATTTGGCCTTGGACATGCCTTCCAAGGTTTGGAGGGCGATATCACAGCCCAGGGGGTCATTGCGCTGACAGGCAAATTGAGGATAGGGATTGGATCCGGGCAGCATCACCGCCGAACCGGCTGGAGCTAGCCCCAGGGATCCCTTGGTTTGGGGCGGCACGACTGCTGGGGATCCCGCAGTTACAGGAGCTGGGGGGTGAGCAGATGGGGTGCCTGTGGGGGCTGTAGCGGTTCCCCCTTTCTTGTGGAGCGGATTGGGGACTTGAAAGGATCCCACTTTGAACTGGGCTGGGCCTTTAATCTGGCCCGGAACCTGGGGGGGCTGAACTCCCGCCTGCGGGTTGCTGTCCAGCTTCATATTGGCCATCTGTTTAAAACCCTGCCGCCCCAAGCTGTTCTTCAGCATTTGGCGGCCACTGCGGGTGAAGGGATTGAACCGCCGAACATGCAGGACTTTGGCGAGGCTTTCACGACTTTTAAAGAAAAAATCTCCCAGTTTCATCGTTGTCGCAACGCCTCATCGCAGAATGCGCTCCCGAGGTCGATAGGCGTTGACGGTGGGATCCGATGTGTCCCCATTGTTGAACCACGTTAATTTTGAACCACGTTGATTTTGAATTACGGTCTCTTAGAACCGCTGATCAAGTCACAAAGAAGTTCACAAAAATGTCCCGTTCTCAACACTGCCTATCGTGGAGCTGCCCAAATGATAACGCCCCAACCCAGCCGAGGCTGTTAGACCAGAGGGGAGTTTAACAGTCATCAACAGGGATCCCCCAGCCATTGGCTCAGGTGAGGGGAAAACACCTCATAGATCAGGGTCAAGGGTTGCTGTTGTCGCATCAGCCAGTAATGTCGCCCCCAAAACGGGCCACTGTAGCCAAACAGCTGCTCTAACTGAGGCGAATGTCCCCACCACAGTCCCAAGATTTGGCGAGAGATGTCCAGCCCGGATCCCATCAAGCTGGTGCCAATGGGCAGACTGGGATCCGCCAGAGTGGCCTTGATCTGAGCCTGATCCCACCACGAGGTGGCATACAACAGGGGGATGTTGTCGGTCTGGGATCCCAGCCAGACCTGTCGCCGCTGCACCTGATCCCCCAAGGGATCCAAGGCTGTCGGAGCATGTTCTTGGGTAGGATCCACCGCCACACTTTCCAGCACATGGGCGCGGATCGGGTGCCCCGAGATCAGCGCCAGATTGCGGGTGGTGTAGCCATCCCCCAACACCAACAGCTGCCACACCGGAGACAAGCGCCGATGGGGGATCCCAGGGCTAACGGTGGGATCCAGTTGAGTACTCTGCCAAACGGGATCCAGCTGAATCCAGGTGTTGACCCCAGAACCCTGAGGGGTAGAGGAGAGGGCACCCGAGCTGGGCTGAGGCTGAGCCAGTGAAAAGAGGGAAGCCACAAAGGCAGTCGTTAAGTTCTGTAAATTCAGCTTAGCGGAAAACAGAGGCTCAAGCCTAGGGCAAGGGAGTAAAGGGCTGTTGGGGAAACAGCGGTCTCTCATCCTCCCCAAATGGGATCCCTGGGCAGGCAGTCGTTGCAGCGCAAGTTGAGAGAGGCTTAGGGGGCATGGGACTCTGGGGCGGACGTGTTAAATTAGCCGCTAGAACAGAACCACAAGACTGAGTAACAACCGAGTGATCAAGGGACATCGAAGCACTATGGCACTGCGATTGAAACAAATGGCATGGGCCGGTCTTTTACTATTGGTGGGACTGACCCTGGGAGTCTGGATCTCATCTCCCAATGTGATGCGGGTTTCAGCTCAACCCCACTTCACGGTGGCGGCAGTCTCCCCCGTGGCCAACAACTTTATCGCTTCCGTGGCTCATGAGGTGGGGCCAGCGGTGGTGCGGATTGATGCCGAACGGGTGGTACAGACGCGGGCACGGGTGCCGGAACCCTTCTTCAGCGATCCGTTTTTGCGGGAATTCTTTGGGGTCAGCCCCACGGTGCCCCAAGAACGACGGCAGCAGGGCACCGGATCTGGCTTTATTGTCTCTTCTGAAGGTCAGGTGATCACCAACGCCCATGTGGTCAGCAATGCCGAGAGTGTCAGTGTGGTGTTGCGAGATGGTCGCCGCTTTGATGGCCGAGTCTTAGGGGCGGATCCCGTCACCGATATCGCCGTGGTGCAAATCGAAGCCACCGATCTGCCCGTGGTGACGCTGGGTCAATCTGAATCGCTGGAGCCGGGTCAGTGGGCCATTGCCATCGGCAACCCACTGGGACTGGATAACTCCGTCACCGCTGGCATCATCAGCGCCTTGGGCCGCTCTAGCGGCGAGATTGGCATCACCGACAAGCGGGTGGCCTTTATTCAAACCGATGCCGCCATCAATCCGGGCAATTCGGGCGGGCCACTGCTGAATGAACGGGGCGAGGTGATTGGGGTTAATACCGCCATCATCCAGGGGGCACAGGGGCTAGGATTCGCCATTCCCATTGAGACGGCTCAGCGCATCGCCGGACAGCTAATCGCCACGGGCAAGGTGGATCATCCCTACATCGGCATCCGCATGGTGACGGTGACTCAATCTCTCAAAGATGAGGTCAACCAGGATCCCAATAGCCGCATCACCATCACCGAAGACGAAGGGGTGTTGATCAGCGAGGTGATGCCCAATTCTCCGGCAGAACGCTCGGGTCTGCGGTCAGGAGATGTGGTCACTGCCATCAATGGCGAATCGATCACGCGGGCCGACCAAGTGCAGGTGATTGTGGAGCAAATCAATGTAGGCGATACCCTCAGCTTTGACCTAGAGCGGATGGGTCAGCATCGCATCATCCGGGTGGTGCCAGAGTCTCTCCCGTCGGCCACAGAGCAGGGTTGATGCCCTCATTTCAGGGATCCCAGGCTGGGGTTGCACCTGGTCTGGGATCAAAATACTGCCCTCAAGGGACAGAAGCCGCTACCATAAGCCCAGTTTGATTGTGTGTTGGAGTGAAAGCTGTTGTATACCGTTGACCCTTCCCAATCCGGGATCCCGGCTGGGCTGAACCCTCGTCGCACCTTGCGCTCTTTGGATCTCAAATCCCAGGGGCGCGCTCCCTTTTTTGAGGCGATGCGCCACTACTGCACCCTCGACAAAGCCCCTTTTCATACCCCCGGCCATAAACAGGGACAAGGGATCCCTGTAGAGATGAAGGAGCTGCTGGGGGAGATGGTGTTCCGGGCGGATCTGACCGAACTTCCCGAGGTGGATAATCTTCACGATCCGGATGGGGTACTGCTGGAGGCGCAAAAGCTGGCCGCTGAAGCCTATGGCGCTGATCGCAGTTGGTTTTTGGTCAATGGATCCACCTGTGGGGTCGAGACGCTGGTACTAGCGGTCTGTGATCCGGGGGACAAGATTCTACTGCCCCGCAACTGCCACAAGTCTGCCATTGCCGGGGTAATCCTGTCGGGGGCGATCCCGGTGTATGTGGAACCGGATTATGACAGCGCCCTCGGCATTGCCCATGGGGTGACAGCGGCTGGGATCCAGCGCACCTTAGCCCAACATCCCGATGCCAAAGGGGTGCTGATTGTCAATCCCACCTATTACGGCGTTTGTGGGGATATTCAAGCTATCGCAGGGTTGGTGCATCAGCATGGCCTGCCGTTGTTGGTGGATGAGGCCCACGGCCCCCACTTCCCCTTCCATGCCGATCTGCCCATCTCTGCCCTAGAAGCGGGTGCCGACTTGGTGGTGCAGTCCACCCACAAGGTGATCTCGGGTATGACCCAGGCGTCCCTACTACACCTCCAGGGATCCCGAATCGATGCCAATCGTGTGCGTAATATCCTGCAATTGCTGCAATCCACCAGCCCCAACTATGTGCTGATGATGTCGTTGGATACGGCGCGGCGGCAGATGGCTCTCCAGGGAGCACAGCTACTGGGCGAAGCGTTAGCACTTGCGGATCAGGCCCGCCAGCGACTGAATCGGATCCCTGGCATCAGTTGTTTTGGGGCCGAAAGACTGGGATCCACGCCGGGGTTTTATGACATTGACCGTACCCGCCTGACGGTGACCACCACGGGCTTGGGACATTTTGGCTTTGAGGCCCACGATCTAATTAATGACCGTTTTCAGGTGCAGCCTGAGATGTCCACCTTGCATAACGTGGTCTTTATCGTCACCATTGGCAATACCCAGCGAGATATTGATCGGTTGGTGGCAGGCTTTGAGGTGCTGGCTGGCGAACGGGATCCCAACCTTGACGAAGCGGTGCTCAATGCCAAGATGTCTCGTCTGACCCAGATCCAGCTGCCCCCCATGCCGCCGCAGCGGATCTCTCCGCGAGATGCCTTCTTTGGCGATATTGGGCGGGTGCCTTTTCAACAGGCGGTGGGCCAGGTCTGTGCCGAGATCGTCTCCCCCTATCCCCCAGGGATCCCGATTTTGGTGCCTGGTGAGGAGATCACCCAGGCGGCGGTGGACTATCTGTTGCTGGTGCATGAGGCGGGCGGCTTCATCAACGGCCCGGAAGATGTTCGCTTACAAACCATCAAGGTGGTGCAGGGGGTTTAAGGACGGGAACCCACCCAGTCTAGGGCGGTGAGATTAGCAAACTTTTCGGTTAGTCTGGATTTCGATAGTGCCTGACGTAATGTGAAGACGTAATTTGACATGAATCCCAACACTCCACGCACCTACTCTATTTCCTTGTCCGGCTGGGGCTTTTGGCTTTCAGCTCTGGGAGGCGCACTGCTCCTGAGTTGGATCGGATTGGGTTGGGTGGTGCCGACTCTGTTGGGACTGTTGGTTTTTTTGCTGTCACTGCCCCTGATGATTTTGCTGGCCTTTCGCTGGTGGGTACGCCGCCGCATCGCCACCGATACTTGCCCCGTGTGCGAATTTGAATCCCAGGCGATCGAGGGATCCCGATTTTTGTGCCCCAACTGTGGGGAGTCGCTGTTTGTGGCAGATGGCGAGTTTTATCGGCAGACCCCCTCCGGCATCATCGAGGTGGAACTGCTGGATTGAGGCTTGAGACAGAAACTAGTACTCCTTGGCGGAGATCTCCCTCCCCTTGGGTGGCTCAGCAAGGGGCTTAAGCCCCTTGTTTGTAGTTGGTAGATTTGTGCCGCCAAGTATTAGAAGCTCAAACAATCCCCACGGGATCCCGGTTTTGGTTGGCTTTCTCTTGGCCGGCTTTCTCTTGGTTGGCTCGATGCCGCTGTACTTCCAGATAGACCAGCAGTGCATTGATATCAGCAGGATTAACCCCACCGATGCGGGCGGCTTGCCCCAGGGTTAGAGGCCGGATGGTGCTGAGCTTATCCCGCGATTCTTTGGAAAGCGTCTGGATCCCTTGGTAGTCCAGATCGGCAGGCAAAGGCCGATTGTACTGGCGGCTGACCTGCTCAATTTGGATCTGTTGCCGCTGGATATAGCCGCTGTATTTGACCGCAAT
>JBHJNR010000273.1:0-6235 GCA_050330615.1 Cyanophyceae cyanobacterium | reverse complement strand
CCCTTACTGCCTCTTTTCACAGATCGCGACCTCTTGGAACAAGTGATTTTAGAACTGATGAATAATGTCTGTAAATAGCGGATCAACTGCAACTGTTTGACAAATTTCACCGTAATGCTGATTTGGATCATTTTATAGTAGTTTCTACTAACGATGAGACAACGGGATACGGGTCGTCAATTGCCCCTTGCCACTATTCTTTGTCCCGGCACAGGGGTGAGGAACAAGATAGGCTGTCTCAGTTTAAATCGGAATTACTATAGTATGCGTTTGCCCTGATTATTTATAAGAGTTTGATGTCTTGCTACTCTCCAGGCATAACAGTTGGACAGTCAATGATACATTTCCACCGAGTATTCGGGACTGTCGTCCATTTAACAACCCAACCACAGACGGGAGGATAGGAGACAGCTTGTTTTGTGATCTCGAACGCGCTAGAGAAGCGAGTGATTGACCCACTAGAGATCCCACTAAAGATTAAGATCACAAAGGTTTTGTTTGCCTTGGGGGATCCCTATGTCCGGTCAGTCCAGCTCTTATCTGCGCGGTCGTAAAATTGATCCCACCCCGATCCAAGCAGGCATTGGGGTGACAGACCTGATTGACCAGACCTTCTTGTCCTACAATGCGGGACGGCTACGGGAGGGTTGCCAGCTCTTGGTCGAGCGAATGTTGCAGCCTAGCGTCACGGTGGGCCTGAGTGTGACAGGAGCATTGACACCGGCAGGATTGGGGATCTCGGCCTTGATCCCCCTCATGAAAGCTGGGTTGGTGGATTGGATGGTATCAACCGGGGCCAATCTCTATCACGATACGCACTTTGGCATCGGCCTGGATCTGCATCGCGGCCGCCACGATATTAGCGATGTCATTCTCCGGGAAGAAGGAGTTGTCAGAATTTACGACATCTTCTTTGACTATGACGTGCTCTTGTCCACAGATGCTTTTTTCCGGCAGATCATGGCTCAGCCTGAGTTTAATCGCCGCATGGGCACGGCAGAGTTTCATCACCTCTGTGGCAAGTACATTGCTGCCCGCGAGGAAGCTTTAGGAATTAGCGAAAAATCGCTGCTAGCCGCCGCCTATCGCTGTGGGGTCCCCATCTATACTTCTAGTCCAGGAGATAGCTCCATCGGGATGAATGTGGCTGCTCTGGCCCTAATGGACAAAGGGCCCCTAATCGATGTCTCCCTGGATGTGAACGAGACAGCTGCCATTGTGCTGGAGGCCAAACGATCCGGAGGCGAAAGTGGGGTTTGGATCCTTGGGGGCGGCTCTCCCAAAAACTTCATGCTACAAACCGAGCCTCAGATCCAAGAGGTTCTGGGCATTGCCGAAAAAGGACATGACTACTTCTTGCAGATCACCGATGCACGGCCGGACACAGGTGGCCTCTCAGGGGCAACCCCAGCCGAAGCCGTCTCTTGGGGCAAAGTGGATCCCGATAAATTGCCAGGAACTGTGGTGGTCTATACCGACTCCACCATTGCACTGCCAATCCTAACCGCCTATGCCCTCGACAAAGTGGGATCCCGTCCCCTCAAACGGCTGTACGACCGTCGATCAGAACTGGTAGAGAAGCTCAAGCAAGCTCACCTGGCAGCTCACCTCTCTGAGGACGAGGAATCAGCCTTGGTGTAACATCCTCCCCCCTAGAAAATGGGATCAAGGAGGGAGTTCCCAAAATCGCTCTTGAGAGGTCTTGCGGTCCCCCGTCAGCTCGATCTCCCTCTTGGATCTCTTGCACCAAAGTCGAGGCAACTGACTCCGGCCGGATCACTCACTGTCAAAACAGTTTGCGAGTCTGGGCAATGGGATCAAATTCATACCGTTCGGCATAATGGGTCTCGCCATAAAGATTGAAACTGAAGGTAGGCTGCTCGCCTAATACCTCTACTTGATGAATGGCATCGGAGGTGAGGCAGAGCATGTCCCCCGGATTCAAGATCAGCTCCCCAGTCTTGTGAATGCGTCCATCGATATCCTGTTGCCAAAAGGTATTCTTCTCTTGGCCTTGGAGGAGGGCGACCACCCCCCAAGTGGCATGATTGTGGACAGGGGAAGACGTGCCAGGATCCCAACCTACTAACTGCACCGTCTGGGCATAGGTGGGTTCATCGTAGAGGATCATCACCGACCAGCCTAGTTTGGGGTCTGGAGGAGGGCAAGAGTCTTTGAGCCAACTGGCCTGTTGGAGCAATCGACGACAGAGTTTGCTGATCGCCTGAAGGCGTTTGTAGTCTTGCGGATACCGCTCTAGGGTCTGATCCAGATCAGCTAAGAAATGATAGAGCCTATAGGGATGGCTAGAGGAGAGGGGAGAGTCTTTCCACAGGTGGGGATCTCCTTTTTGGTCAACAAACCAGATCTGCCCCACCATTATGCCGATTTCCTGTGAGTTTTATGTTTGTTTTACAGCGTGGTTTTCCTATCAAGATCTCTGCAAGATCTATTGAGATCCATTAAATGAGATCCGTCGAATAGAGGACAACCTCATAACGATCACCCACCCAACTAAACACTTTGTAGAATGACAGGCCCTGTGGGTTGTTCCACATTGGGGGATTCCTCCAGTGTCAAGATGAACCCTTCTAGATCGGGTTCGTAAAGCTCACTATATCGGCTGGGTGTGATGGGAAAATCGATCACCAAAGAGGGCTGTACAGGTTTGGGGCCACCACAAGGAATTAGCCGGGATCCCGCCACCACCCAAAGCTGATAAAAATAGGTGGAAGGAGTTTCTGGCATCGGCATGTCATGAAACACAAACGAAGCCTGCTGGAGCACAGGGTCAAACATCATCACCCCACGGCCTGAGCTATCAGGACTTGCGAGTGGAAACAGACGAGCATTGGGGGACTGAAAGGCCGTCAGCATGGCTTCGGTCTGGCTGAGTTGGTGCTGAAGTTGGAAGGTCTGGAATCCCATCCCCACCACTAAGGCTGCTGCCACCCCATTGGCTAGTAGCCGCCAATCCCACCGAGAGCGCTGCCTCCACTGGGCGATAGACACCACAGAAGAGGATCCCTCTGCTTCTGTATGCCCCAGAGGGATCCCAGCATCTGGCTGTTCAACTGCTGCCATCAGTTTTTGCCGCAGCGCAACAGGGGGATCCATAGAGACAAAGCTGTTGATTACCAGTCCTAATGACTCTTCTAGAGCGCCAATCTCAGCTTCCAATTCGGGATGGGTAGCCAGCAAGTGTCGGCATTGTTCCAGCTCTGTCGGATCAAGGTCTCCGGTGACAAAGCCCGCCAAAAGTTCATTCTGTTCGTCAGAGAGATTGTTCATAGTTCAAAGAGAGGAAAGGAGTCAGAAGACGACGAAGTTTGATCAGCCCTTGACGGGTACGGGTCTTGACGGTCCCCAAAGGCAATTGTAATTGCTGAGCAATTTCTACTTGACTCAACCCTTGGTTATAGGCCATCTCAATCACCGCTCGCTGGGGTTCTGGCAATTGAGTGAGGGCATCGCGCACCTGCTCAGATCGTTCACCAGTGAGCACATGATCGAGGGGGATTGCCGACTCATGAGTCCTTTCACTGCGACCCCACCGCTCCAGCAACTTGAGCTGGCGACCCCGTTTGCGAATTTTGTCGATAGATCGAGAGCGAGTCATGGTTACTAAGTAACTCACGCAATGACGACAATCAGGGTTTCGTTCGGCATTTTTCCAGAGGGCCAAAAAGATCTCTTGGGTGAGATCTTCTGCTTCCTGTGGATTTTTGAGGATCTTGAGACTGAGACCATAGACCATACGACCATGACGGTCATAGAGAGTGGCCAATGCCATTTGGTCTCTAGCTTTTAGGGCATTGAATAGTTCCTCATCGGTAGGACGACGCGGAGCAGATGATTCCATGGCTTGTTGTTCCAAGGCTAGGATTGAGGCCAAAGCCTTTTCTCCCTTTTTAGTCACTCTATAGAATAGACGACAGAGGCAGGAAACTGGATTGCTTTTGGATAAGATTGTTTCTGGCGTGGAACAGGAGACAGTCCAAACTTAGTACTCCTTGGTAGAGATCTCCCTACCATTCGGTAGTCTAGGGGCTTAAGCCCCTTGTTTGTAGTTGGTAGATTTATGCCGCTGAGTACTAGCTGACAGTATGAAGCTACAGCCTCAGACCTATCCGATCTTAGCAATCCAAACAGTGCCGCAGAGCGTCCTTCAGTCTGAACAGAACAAGCTGAAATCGGCAGGGATCCTTGATCATGCGAAGACACAAGCCCTTGATCAAACTGGGGATAGTGGGCCTAGCCCTAATGGTGACACTGCTTTATCTTGGGATCCCAACTCTGTGGCAACGGCTCTCCACTGGCCCGATTGATTTGCACCAACTCTACAGTCGTTCGGCTCAATATCATGGGCCCGATCGCAATCCTGTGATTTTGATACCAGGTATGGTGGGTTCCGCCCTGACTTCTACCAACCAGGAGATTCATTGGGGTCAATTCAACCTCTCTTTTGACTTAGAGCAGTTGGCCCTGCCGTTGCAACCTGGGATGGCCTCCGCCCCCTTGGAGTCCAATCGGGTCTTGGAAAGTTTGAGGCTGAATCTATTTGGTTTGACATTTGAACAAGAGACTTATCGGCAGATCTTGTATGCACTAGGATCCATCGGTGGCTATCGAGATGCAACGGTTGGCATGTTTAGGGGGGTGGATTATGGGGATGACCATTTTACTTGCTTTCAGTTTCCCTATGATTGGCGACAGGATAATGTCACAAACGCGCAGCGCCTCCATGCTTTTGTAGTAGAAAAGCATGATTACCTGAGGCAGGAATATCGGAGGCTCTATGGCATCGAAGATGCTGATGTGAAATTTGATATTGTGACTCACTCGATGGGTGGACTGCTCACCCGCTACTTCTTACGATATGGCGACCAGGATCTACCCAGTGATGGCACATTGCCTAATCTGACCTGGGCGGGGGCCAGATATATCAACCGAGCCATCATAATTGCTACCCCCAATGGTGGATCCCTGGATGCCTTGACCAATCTGACCTATGGCACCTCCGCAAAACCGATCAATGCTCTGAGCCAGCCGATCCTAGGATTTGCCAGCTGGGCTGGGCGTTTGGGGATTGGGCCGGTTGATCCCCCCGCCAATGCTGCCGTCTTTAGCACCTTTCCTTCGCTTTATCAGTTGATCCCACGGGCTCGATTTCGGCCTGTGGTACAGGTAAAAGAGAGTGGGGCTGAAGACCTTGTTTTGGATCCCTTTGATAGCAACGTTTGGCAACAGATGGGCTGGGGGTTATTGGCTTCTCAGGCTGCTCCAACCCTTAAGAGGCTGTTACCTACAGTATCGAATGAGGCAGAGCGTTACCAAATCGCCTTAAGCTATCTGTCGGATCAATTGGTGCGAGCCAGACATTTTTTACAGGCCCTCGATCAACCCGCCACGGCACCAAGCTCATTACAGCTGCACTTGATAGCAGGAGATGGGATCCCGACCCCCACCACCCTCAAAGTTAAATCTGATGGCACCCTCCTCCATGTGGAAATGGGGCCTGGAGATGGCAATGTTTTGAGACGAAGCGCAGTATTAGATGAACGGACTGAGCAGGATTGGGAGCCTTATCTTCGCTCTCCTATTGATTGGCAGCGGGTCACCTTCTATGTGCGAAATCACGTCGAATTAGTTCAGGATCCCTCTTTGATCAATAATCTTCTATTCACACTTCTAGAGGAAAACCGAGCCTAAAATCCGCGATCTAAAAAACAGGTGCGTTTCCTCACTGTGGCCTGCTATCAATCCCCAGAGGACGGCGGCGGATCTGTGTACCAGAAGCCCCTTAAGACCGACTGCCTCCACTAAAATGAGCCTGGTGGCGCACTGAGGATGGATAGATGCGGCGACGAGAATTGATTATGGGAGGACTGGGGCTAGGCATAACTGCCAGTGGTGCTGGGGGTTGGTTGGCTTTACGGCAGGCCAACTCAGAGTCGGGATCCCTGATCTCCTCATCTCCCCCGACGGGATCCCCAGTCCCCACACCTGTGCCTTCCAGCACCCCCACCACTATTGCTGTTGAAGGACTGAGCCAGCCCCTCTACCTGCCCCCCCGTCGCGATGAGCGATTGTTGGTGATCAGCGACCTCAACACTGTCTATGGATCCACCGTTTATGATCCTGAGATTGACCGAGCCTTTCAACTGGTGAGCTACTGGGATCCCGATATTGTGATCAGCGGTGGCGATATGGTGGCGGGTCAAAGTCCCAGCCT
>JBHJNR010000272.1:0-2869 GCA_050330615.1 Cyanophyceae cyanobacterium | reverse complement strand
ACATAGGTTTGGCTCAGTAATGTGATCACGGGATCCTGTAATTCTGTACAGGGATCGGACACATACCCGCTGACCTGCACCCCATATTGCGTCGGCTCTGACGGCAGGCCCGGTAGAACAAGGATAGTGGCCTCTTCCACTGAAGCTAGACCTGTGATGATTTGATCAGGCATTGGCAGCACAACGCTTTCACCAGATGATCCACAGGATCCCAGCAGTAAACTTCCCAGCAAGAGCCCCACCCATCCCAGACGGAATCGATGTGTACGGTTCATTCCCCTTTGGATCATCATCATCATCTCCTTACCCTGTGCTGTTGGACAACTCACAGTATTCTAGTTTTCCAGGGGATCCCACTGGATCTTGTTTCCGATGGGGAAAGTTTTAGTCTCTATGTCCAGTTCGTTCCCACCTCTTGGCCTCAGCCATCCGACACAGCCCGATCAACGACCGTTATTGATCCTCAGCAATGGTCATGGTGAAGATCAGGTGGCTTGCCGGATCGCCCAAGCCTTGCAGCAGTTTCAGATCCCGTTGCAAGCTCTGCCGATTGTCGGTGAGGGTCACGCCTACCAAGCCGCAGGGATCCCGGTGCTGGGATCCCCCCTGGCGATGCCCTCAGGGGGCTTTATCTATCAAGATTGGCGACAGTTTTGGCGTGATTTGCGGGGGGGGTTATGGGGGCTGACCCTGCGGCAACTGGGGCATCTGCGACAGCATCGGCAGCAAGCTAGGGGCATCCTGGCGGTGGGAGATATTGTCGTGCTGTTGATGGCTTGGTGGAGTGGGATCCCGTTTTGGTTTGTGGGCACTGCCAAGTCTGACTACTATTGGCGGGATGAGCAGGGAGCTTATCGACCCGCTCGGATCCCTCTGTTTAACCCACAGTCGGACTATCTGCCCTGGGAGCGGTGGTTAATGCGGCGGCCTCAATGTCGGGGGGTCTTTGTGCGAGATCGACTGACCGCTGAGGGCCTGCAAAAGGTAGGGATCCCAGCGCTGGATCTAGGGAATCCCATGATGGATGGTCTAGCCTCTCCACCGCCAGCTCAGATCACAAGTGCCCTGGATAGGCCGATACCAACTTTGCTGTTATTACCAGGATCCCGGCCCCCAGAGGCTTATCACAACTGGGCTTTGATGATGCAGGTGGTGGGTCAGCTGTCGACCCAGATCAAGATTCAGGCAGCGATAGCGGGCGGATTGGATCCCGAGCGGTTGCAGAGCCAGATCCCATCTGGGCGAGAGATCCAGCTATCTCAGGAGCAGTTTGGGGCCACGGTGAGCCACTCAACTGTTGTCTTAGCAATGGCGGGCACAGCCACCGAGCAATGCGTGGGTCTGGGCAAGCCGGTGGTGATCATGCCGGGAGCGGGGCCGCAGTTTACCCCTCGTTTTGCCGAAGCTCAGACTCGGCTGCTGGGATCCTCGGTTCATTTGGCTTCTGTGCAGACGGCAGCAGAGGTGATCCAAAGTCTGTGTGACAGGCTTGAGCAGGATTCTGAGTATGCTGACCACCTCAGGCAACATGGCCTGCGCAGGATGGGATCCCCAGGTGCCAGCCAACGGATTGCGGCACAAATGACCGCAAGTGGGGCAGGGGGGAGCCATTCGGTTTGAACAGGTGGTACGGGATCCAATTGACTGAGACAGGATCAATGCTCCACTGCCTCCACCGGCTCCACTGGTTCAGGAACCTCCCCCACGCCGGGGGGATAGCTCAGATAGGCCAATTTGACCAGCTGGGCGGGGCGTTGGTCGATCTCCACGGCCATGCCGGGATAGGGGGCAGCCTTAGAGCGGATAAAGGCCAAGGCCAAAGCTGTGTCTCCCATCAGGCTGGAGCGGGTGACGGTGCCTATCTTCTCATTGTCCCGAAGCACAGGTGTGCCCACCGCTGTGGGTACCGGCAATTGGATACCCCACAGGGTCTGTCGAATCCGTTGGTAGGTCACCTGCTTGGCCAATACTTCTTGCCCCACATAGCAGCCCTTCTCCAATGAGACGGCGTGCCAGAGACCCGCCTCCAAAGGATTAATGGTATCTGTCAACTCATGGTCAGGTAGGGGCCGCCCTTCCCCCAAGCAAAGGGTTTCCCAGACGTTAGCACTGGCCGGGATCCCGCCCCAGTTGACCATCAGATCCCATAGCTTATCCCCCCATTCCGCTGGGCAAATCAGAGTGTATTGATGAGGATGGGATCCCACCAGCACTTGAAGGGAGGACGACTCTAGGGTTACCACATGGTGACACCAGGGATCCGAGGTGGTCAGATCTGGCCAGCCCAGATGATGCAGCAGATCAGCCGCTGCTGGCCCCACCAAACGAAACTTCACTGTGTTGAGAGCCTGATCTTTGAGTTCCACCCCTTTCAAAAAAACGAGAAAGCGGCAGAGGGTACTCTCCACCATCTTGCGGCGCTGGGGAGAGGTGAGGATTAAGGCTTGATCGGCTCCCGTCCGATAGAGGCTGACCAGATCGACGATTCCCGCCGTGGGAGTGATGAAGATAGTCTCGCCCCCCCGCGCCACGGGTAGGTCTTTGAGGTCATTGGTGCTCTGGTTGTGTAGAAAGTCCAGGCTGCCGTCCCCCACAATCTCAAAACGGCCCCAATCGCTCTGGTCAAAAAGGGCCACCCCTTGCTCGGTCGCTTGAAGAGCTTCAGGATCGGAGAATGTAGGCCGTGGCGATGGTGAGGACATAAACACACAGGAGTGGAACTGGATCAAGCAAATCTTAGCTTGACCTGCTTGACATCCTCTCCCAGCAACCCTAGCGGGTATGCAGGGAGATTCCCTGGGTCGCCCCAAGGATTTCCTGCTTCACAGCCAGCCAGCTAGACTGAGTGACCCCAGCCCCCGCCGCCTCG
>JBHJNR010000271.1:0-8609 GCA_050330615.1 Cyanophyceae cyanobacterium | reverse complement strand
TTTTGAGCGCGATACTTTCCCAGAAAATTGGGCGGGAACGCAAAACAATCTCGGCAATGCTTACGGTGATCGCATTCATGGTGATCGGGCTGAGAACATAGAACGATCGATCGCAGCCTATGAATTGGCCCTCCAGGTTCACACCCGTGAGGCATTCCCTGAAAACTGGGCCAGGACTCAAAACAATCTGGGTAATGCCTACAGTGTTCGTATTCGTGGTGATCGGGCTGAGAACATAGAACAGGCAATCGCAGCCTATGAGTTAGCCCTCCAAATTTATACCCGCGACGCATATCCTGAAGACTGGGCTCGCAGCACCCAAAATCTAGGAACCGCTTACCGAGATCGCATTTACGCAGAACCCACCGCAAATTTGCAGGCAGCGATTGATCGTTATCAGCAAGTAGCCCAAATCTTTACCCGCGAAGCATTTCCCCTCTCATGGGCTGAGAATCAAGGGAACTTGGCGGCTGCGCTGATGAAGCGGGCAGCGCTGACGGAAACTCCTCAAGACTTAGACCAGGCTATTGCTCTACTCCAAGACGCACTCCAGGTCTCAGCCCCAGGTAGCCCCGACTTTATTGATTCACAATATCGCTTGGGGACAGCTCTATCTCGCCGCTTTGAGCACAGCCAAGCTTCCAGCGATTTGCAGCAGGCATTAGCGGCGTACAAAACTGCTCTGAATACCATCAACTCAGAGCATTACAACCGGGCCAAAATCTGGCAGGCCCTACCTACAACTCAGTCAATCCTTGGCAGTCGCCTGGTACGAGAGGGAGAGTGGCAGCAAGGCTTACAGCTCTTAATTAATAGTGTCCGACTGCTCCGAGACGGGGATGATGATGATGCCTATGCCAATGCCTTATACCAAACCGGGCGAGCCCACGAAATCTTGCCCGATTGGGACAATGCACGCCTTTACTATCGCGATGCCCTACGGCTCTACATTCACCTCCAAGATCAGTCGGGCATGGCCAAAAGCCGCCACGGTCTAGGCAGTGTGCTGGCTTCCCAAGGCTACTTTCAAAAAGGGATGGTAGAACTTGAGCAGGCCCGCGATCTCTATCAGCAGTTGAGTTGGCCTGAACGGGTCGCCGAAGTCGAGCAGGTTTATCGAGCCGCCCAGCGGGCAGAGCAGCAGATCCAAGAGGTAACGGTATGACCACTGGCGACGATATTTTTGATCAGTCCACGGGCAACGTGCAGCGATTGGGACTGCGCGAAATTCCCCTCACAGAAAGCCCACCGGATCTAGACAGTCAAACACTGCAATACATCTTCACGGGCCGCGAAATCGAACTGCGGCGGGTGTTTAACCTGTTTCAAAGTCGGGAGCGGCGGCGGATTTTGATCTATGGCCGCATTGGCATCGGTAAAAGTACCTTTCTGCGGGAGGTGCTGTCGGTTCTCCGGCGCAAGCGCCCGAAGATGTTGACCGCCTACATTTCCCTGCCTGCCAATTTAGATCTAGCCACCACCGCCCTCATAGCCGTTGCCCGAGAAATGGTCGATGACGAGTGGGCGCAGCAGCAACTTTATCAAATGGGTATTCCCACCGCCAGAATCTTGAAGGAGCGCAGCTCAGAAATCGGCGGCAGCATGGGCATCGTTGCCAAAACTGCTGAGAAAGACTTGCCCCTGACCCAGCCCCTCTACCCCACTATCAGCCTCGATACCTTGCTAGAGCGGGCACAGGATAAATACCCCCAGGGAGTCCTGATCGCTATTGACGACTTGGATAAGCGCGAGCCCAGCACCGTCAGACAGATGATGCACGATGCCCAGGGCATGTTGAAGGGGCGGGCCTGGTTTATGCTGACTGGTCACCCAACCGGCATTACCGGGGACTTGCTCACTAGTGAACGGGGCCTATTCGACCTCCAACTGAAGTTGGAAGAACTAGATCCGCCCACTACCTACACGATGCTGATCAACTATCTCAATAGCGCCCGCATTAACAACAACTGTAGCGATCCCGCCGACCCTCGCTCAGTCTTGCCATTTCTGCCGGAAACCGCCAAGCGCTTTTGCGAAGTTTCCCTGGGCAAGCCCCGCCTATTTAACCGATTGGGCAATACAGTCCTGGATACTGCCGCTAATTTGCAGGTAGTGCGAATCACCACGGAAGTCCTGGAACAAGGACTTAGAGCAGCCGCCCCAGAATTACGAGAACGGGCAGCTCTCACTGTTCAAGAAGAACGAGTGCGAGCTTTTTTAGAGCAACGTGGGCCAATCTCGGATGAGACCATCACGATTGAAGATTTAGAGCAGTTAGGGTTCCGCAGCTTTAGCGATGTGCTGCCGTATCTGGAACGGCTGGAGGCTGCGGATTTGGCCCATCAGCTCAACCAGGAGGATGTCAAAGCCTTCGCGCCAATTTTGTTGCCGCCCGCAACGGATGATAACTTTACCTGACCCTTCATGGTGTGTCACGGCAAGGATGTGTTGAAAAGTTCCTATGATTGACAATACGGCAGAGTACTGTGCCAGGCGTTCCTCCGATCTGCATAGCCAGAAACCTTTTGGGCGATTCCTTTAAGCAATCTGCTACTGTCTGGAAGCGTGTGGCTTGTGAGATGTGAGTATGGCTCTCCCTTCGCTCTACGACTTTCAGTCAACATTACTGGCCCAGATCCACCACCATTACAGCGAGGGCTATCGCCGCCTGTTGCTCTATGCCCCCACAGGTGCAGGCAAAACCCTGCTGTCGGTTCATCTGATGCAGCAGCGAATGCAAGTAGGGGAAAAATGCCTGTTCGTGGTGCGACATCAGCCCTTGGTGGATCAAACGCTGGCTTATATCCAGCAGATGGGGCAGCGGGCCGGGGTGATCAAGGCGGGCTATACCTGGGATCCCTCTCATCCGATTCAAGTCGCCAGCTTGCAGACCCTAAATCGACGGCGATATTGGCCGGAAGCCGATTGGATCCTGCTAGATGAGGCTCACGGTTGTACCGCCCCCCACTATGACAGCGTGTTTGGGCGTTACGACGGTGCCACCTTTGTGGGCTTATCCGCCACCCCTTTTTTGCTAAATCGCAACCGACCTCTATCAACTCGATTTGAGGCGTTGCTGGCCAGCCCTCAGGTGACCGATCTGATCGAGGCGGGCTATCTGGTGCCCCCGATTGTGTATGGCCACCCCCCCGACAGTCTCGATACCCGTACCATCCGCATCCTGGGAGGAGACTATGACCGCCACGAGTTGGCCCTCAAGTGCAATACCCCCGCCATGACCGCAGCCTTGGTACAAGAATGGCAGCAGCGGGCTGCTGGACGGCGCACCCTGGCCTTTGCGGTGGATCGGCTTCATGCTCAAGCCATTGCGGCGGCTTTTCGATCAGCAGGGATCCCGGCAGAATCCTTGGATGGAACCACGTCAGAACGGCAGCGGCGGCAGATGTATGGCCGGTTGCGGCGAGGGGAGACGTTGGTGCTATCCAGCTGTGGGGTGCTGAACGAGGGCTTTGATGAACCCAGTGTCAGCGCCCTGTTATTGGCCCGACCCACCCGCAGCCGGGTGCTCTATCTGCAACAGGTGGGGCGGGGTCTGCGCCCGGATCCCAGCTCGGGCAAACAGGACTGCATCATCTTGGATCAGGCGGGCAATAGCTGGC
The DNA here is from genome assembly GCA_050330615.1 of Cyanophyceae cyanobacterium. GTDB lineage: Bacteria > Cyanobacteriota > Cyanobacteriia > Thermostichales > Thermostichaceae > JAAUUM01. The sequence goes on along the minus strand of JBHJNR010000271.1, from coordinate 4,989 downwards.
GGCTGGGATTACCGACGGATCCCGTAGTGCTCAATCTAGAGGCCGAGATCCACACCCGCTCGGGAACCGCCCCTCTCAAGCGTTGCCCCGATTGCACCGCCATTTTGCCCATGTCCACCCGCCTCTGTCCAGTCTGCCACCATGCTTTTATCCGAGATTGGCGGATGGAACTGCTGGATACGCTAGAGCCAGTTGCCGCTCAACAGGTGGATCCCAAGGTGGTGGATCTGATGGTGGCTCTGAAGCGCAAACAGGAGAACAGCGGCTATCGTCTGGGCTGGGTCTACTTCGCCTTTATGAAACAGCACAAGCGGCCTACCCTGCCAGAATTGCAGCTTCTAGCTCAGGTATTGGGCTATGAACCGGGCTGGGCTTGGTTTCGCTGGCGGCAGTTGCAACAGGGATCCTCCGGTTCTCAACGGCGCTGAAGCCTAACCTGAGGGCAGACCACAGACCAGCAGCCCCCATGCCCAAATCTGCGGTAGAGCCACTCAGATCGCATGAAGTGCCGTGAGTACGTTCCCTCTAAAGAACTATGCCTCGTTTGTAATGAGACGTGGCAAGCCTTTGTTTTTTTGTTATCGGAAGATCAACAAAAAAAGGCTCGGACTCTAACAGCAAAGTCAACTTGCCCGCCAATAGTGTCATCTCTCCTGCAACCAGGCCACTAGCTCTCGGGTGAGGGGATGATCGGATAGTTCGGCCGTGCGCCCCGCTGCTATCACCTGCTGCAAGAAATACACGAAATTTTGCCAACCTTTTTTTGTGTTGGGATGATTCTTGCCAAGTTGATTAGACCAAATAGAAAGGGTTTGCGTGTAGAAGAGTTCGGCCTCCCCATAGCGTCCTTGCGACTCGTACAATCCGGCTAAATTGTTCAGAATGGTTGCGGTGTTGGGATGGTCTTCTCCCAGCTGCGATCGGCAAATTTTCAGAGCTTGTTGGAAGAGAGGTTCCGCCTCCCCATAGCGCCCTTGGGTCAAGTACAACATGCCTAAATTGTTCAGACTGGTTGCGGTGTCGGGATGGTCTTCCCCCAGCTGTGATCGGCGAATTTCCAGAGCTTGTTGGTAGAGAGGTTCCGCCTCCCCATAGCGCCCTTGGGACTCATACAACGCGCCTAAATTGTTCAGAGTGGTAGCGGTGTCAGGATGGTCTTCCCCCAGCTGTGATCGGCAAATTTCCAGAGCCTGTTGGAAGAGAGGTTCCGCCTCCCCGTAGCGCCCTTGAGCACGGTACAATTGGGCAAGGCGGCTGAGGGCTGCGGCCATCGTCACTGAGTCCTTAAGCTTTAGGCGTCCGAGCCAGCCTTCAAACTGTAAGGTTAAGTCCTGTAGCTCTTTCTGGGCACCTACGTCTGCTAAGGCTTCTAACGCAGGCAGAAGAAATGTGGTCAGAAGTTCCTGTTCTGTTGCGCCTGTCATCTGTACAGTTGCGAAGCGTTCCAGTAGGGCATGGGCGCGCTGGCGAGCGTCATCAATGTTAGCAGTCGATCGAGTTTCCGCTAAATGAGTCTGGATGGCACCTAATTCGGTAGGCGGCGGCAGTGTCTCGGTTAAACTGAGGCGCAGGCTAAACCAGCTATTCAGGTCGGGCATGGCATGGATAGCCACTTGCATCAACACAGGGGTCATCCACCAGATTTGCCTCAGCGGTTGAGCCGTGAGCCGTTCTCGGTTAAAGTTCAGTACCTGCAAAGCATCAGGCAGGGAAGTGCTGCTGCTAAAGGCAGTAGCAAAACCTACGATCGAAACAACTTCTGCTTCGCTGCGATTCAAAGCCTCCAGTAGAAAAGCCACAATCTCATCCGGCGATCGCTTAGATGGCAAGACAATCTCCTCTATTGTCAGGGAATAAGCAGTCAGGTGCCTCCTCAACCCCGCGCATACCTCCTGCCGGGAGAACTCCGAACTGTATTCCACCCGCACTAACCCTTTATGTGCCCGCCGTGCCCACAACACCAAGCGTTGGCTTACGTTTTCAATGCTGCCTGGTGATGGAGAAGCTTCACTAGGTTCCACCGAGTACCCGTCCACTTTCTGAGGGGGTTAGCCGTTTCTGAGCAGCGAGAATATCCACTACTAGAGGATGAACGCCAAACCAGCGCTGACCATTAAACTCCTGAACGGCCCGTGCATCTAGCAGAGAATACATGACGGGGTTAGTGATTTGAGCGTCCTTTTCCCCAGAGTAGATTCGTACTAGCAGGGTGGCTTTGTCGTTGTAGGTCACTTCTTCCCGATCGTAAGGACTTTGCCCCAAACGACGCTCGTAGTCGCTGCGGAGATTCACGATTGCCGCATCGCTATCCTCAGCATTAATTTGTTTTGCCTTTCGCAATAGCGCACTGTCTGCTGCATAGTTGACGAGGGCAAACAGGTCGCGTAGATTCCCACCCGAAGCCACAATTAATCGCTGCGATTGCTCTGGCTCAAACAGTTCCAAATTCATGCGGGCCTCTAAAACCTGTTCCACCGCTTTTTGCCCTTTTACGTAGGGGCTGTGGTCAGGCAAAAACATAGGGGTATCAGGAATAACAAAGCTGCGTTCGCTCGGAAATGGTAAGCGCGGTGCACTGGAAGAATAGTAAAGGCTAATGGGTAGTGTAAAAATCAGATGGGCACGAAGGTCTTGAAAAATATTGGCATAGGTAATGAAAAGATCTTCAATTTTTGGTGTGGGAATACCCGCCCGGTCAAAATCTTCGCCAATGAACAACCATTCTTTTCCTGTGGATGCCTTCAGAGCCGCATTGCACTCATCCAGAAGCCGATTGGCAATCTCAATCAGCGAGGCCAAGCGCTTGATCTGATATTCCAAAACTTCCGTCTTACGGGTAGCGGAGAATTTCATTTCTGCTTTTAGCGTGGCAAACAAACCTAGAATTTGCTCCCAAAGGGAGTCTTTCTGCACCCCAGCCCCTGCTTCCAGACTGGCTTCCATCTCAGATGCCTGTTCTCGGCTTTTCTGTTTTGTGGCAAACCAATCCCATATCTCTTGCAGGCGATAGTCCGAGGGACGTTTGCCAGCACCTCCTTCGGCAATAGGTCGTGCCGTCCGCTCTGCCACTTCTGCCATCATGAATAACACGACATCTAGGGATCGAAAGCTGCCAGGATCCAGGTTAGTCATGGCACTAAAGCGTATGACCTGGAACTGCGCTTTGACGTCCTCAATCAACCGTGAGAGTTCCGTCGATTTGCCTACTCCTCGGTGTCCCATCACACATGCTTTGAAGGGGATACCATCTCGGGAAGCTCGGTTCAGTCCTAATTTTAGACGCTCAGTTTTGTCTCCCCCCCGCACCGCATTAATACTGTCTCTATAAAATGCTTTTAATTCCTTTAATGTCTGCAAGGGCTGGGGTTGCAGAGTTTTATATACATCCTCTAGCGTGGTAGCCGGAGTTTCTTGTAACTGCTGTTTGGGATTAACCATTGCGTTGGAATGTTGGGGTTCTCAAGGGTCATAACAGTGGGGCAAAGCAAAGTCTACTATCTTCTTCGGCATATCTGAAGGTCAAAAAACGAATTAGAACTTTAGTTTTCTATCTTATGCCTAGCTTTCTGCTCTTGAAGTTTTACCAAGATAACCTCTTGACTCAGTCTAATAGATCCTTTTGCAGTATAAGCAAAGTGGTCACGACTGCGCTCCTCTCAAATACCGCCGATTATCCTCCGCCCACTTCAGACCAAGGGATACTCTGCTTAGATTTCGGGGCAATGGGCTGCAATATCAAGTAAACCAGTTCTAACTTGCTCCTCATTAATAGACCCTAGATCATGCACAGCAACTGATTGAGCGCCTTACGGTGCCCGAATTACAACTGCTGGCCCAAGTATTGGGCTACGAACCCGGCTGGGCTTGGTTTCGCTGGCGACAGTTGCAACAGGGATCCTCCGGTTCTCAACGGCGCTGAAGCCTAACCTAAGGGCAGACCACAGACCAGCAGCCTCCATTTGGGATACAACTCTGAAAGACCCGTTTCCCTGCCCCCCCGCTGTTATGTCTCCAATTCCCTCTGATGAGCCTGACGCCACCCCCAAAGATATCAACACCAAGGATATCAAGATGAAGCTGGCTCAGCTGGTGGCCCACTATGGCCCAGATCCGCTGTTGCACGCTCTATCTGATCTGGCCTGGGAACGCAGTCAGCCAGGATTGCCGCAAGCGGGTCAATGGCGACGGATTTTTATGGCGATGCAAGATGTGCTACTGGCCAGCCAGGATCCCGATGAAACCCTACAATGAGGATTCAGACCCCCACCACTTACCCGAGTGGCCCCCGCACCCAGGCATACGTACCCATGATCAGCACCAGCCATGTCCGTTTTTTGCCCCAGTGGGGATCCCGAGTCAGATCGGCCTTGGGGATCCTTGTGCTGGTCGCTGTGATGTTGTTCGCGATCTGCTCAGCTCCGGCTCATGCCCTCCTGAATGATGATCGCTTTGACGGCAATGTCTTTGCTCTGTATGGCTCCAATGGTGGCATCATCCCCGCCCGCGTCACGCTGGAAAAATCTCTAGAACAAGGGATCCCGGCGGTCATGGTGTTCTACATCGACGACAGCTCTGACTGCAAGCAATTTGCCCCCGTGATCGCCAGCTTGCAGGTGCGCTATGGCATGGGAGCCAACTTTTTGGCCTACAATGTCGATGCTCTTGATCCCGAGGATCCCACCAGTCCTGGGCGCTTCTACACAGGCCAAGTGCCCCAGACCCTGATTTTTGACCGGGAAGGAACTGTGGTCTACCAATCGGTGGGTAATCGCTCCATCAATGAGGTAGAAAATCCCATTCGGGCCCTGTTTGAGTTAGAGCCAGTCACAAACGATCCCACCCCTCAGCTGTTTAATGAGGTGCAGACGGGTTACAAGCTCAATCAGTCCAATCAGCGCATTCCTCTGGCTACCGCTCCTGAAGTCCCGGCAGCAGAGTCCTCTTCTGACCTCTCAGCTGAATAAGAGCTATGGATCCCGAACCAGCCCA
>JBHJNR010000270.1:0-4666 GCA_050330615.1 Cyanophyceae cyanobacterium | reverse complement strand
TGCAGGATATGGAGTATTGGCAGCAGGTACGCCGCCGCTATCCCGATGCCCCCCTCAACTATCGTGGCTTTTTCTCCACCCATGAGATGCAGCTGATCCTGGGACGGGCGCAGGCTTTGCTGGTCACCCCCAAGTGGGTGGAGGCTTTTGGCCTTGTGGTGGTGGAGGCATTAGCCTGTGGCGTGCCTGTGATTACCTATCGCCGGGGCGGGCCAGCGGAGATCATCGAAAATGGCAAGACCGGGTGGGTGATCCCGGCGGACAATGTGGAAGAACTGGCCAAAGCGATAGAACGGATCCCGCAGATCGATCGGAATGTCTGTCGACAAACTGTTGAAACCCAGTACTCCTTGGCGGTGATGGCCCAACAGTTCCGGGTTTGGACGGATGCGCTGCTGTGAGGCGCAGATCTAAGTAACTACTTGTCTGTCTACCACCGGACAACCAACCTTATCGTTATGCCGCTCAGGTTACCTGTCTAAAAAAATCTTGGTGTACAAATCTTGGTGTAGAGGAATCTTAAAACTGACCCTTCGGTGTTGAGCCCCAAGTTAATGCAAGTGCGATGTGAGCAGCCCACCCTCCCAGAACTCTAGCCTCAGCGCATATTGGCTATCTCGGACGCGCTTTGCTGCTTTCGGCGTTCTTGCAGGCTCTTATCAATTAATTTGGCAACCAGCCACGAGACAGACCGTTCATCTGTCTGTGCCCACTCCTCCAGTTCTTGCTTCCATTCCGGAGGAATGTAAGCAACCACTCGATCCAAATCCGTTTTGCCGCCCATTTTAAGTCTTACTTTTGTTCCTTAGTACATCCAACCTATCAGCACAACCTACCTTGTGCCACGCCAGGTTGTGCTGTGCTAGCATGGCACAGCAAGAGTAATTAAGCTTTTATCCATGAACCGTCAAAATTTGCTCTCAATGGCCGGAAATCCTGTACAACCCCAAATCAATCCAGGGCTTGTCTTACTTTCAACTAGAGAATTAGACAAGATGCGGCAGGTTGGACGACTTGCTGCGAATCTTCTCAATCATCTTGAATCAATGGTGCAACCTGGAGTGAGTACGCAAGCTCTAAATGATGAGGCGGCACGTTGGATGAAATCTCATGATGCTATTAGTGCAACACTAGGCTATGCTCCTCCTGGTTATCCCCCTTTCACAAGTTCAATTTGCACCAGCGTTAATGAAGTGGTTTGTCATGGAATTCCAAATTCAAAGCAAATCCTTAAAGATGGGGATATTATCAATATCGATGTGACTCCCATCCTAGACGGTTATCACGGTGACACGTCTAAAACATTCCTGGTTGGTAATGTGTCAGCAACCGCTCGCAAGTTGGTTGAAGTCACTCAACAATCAATGATGCAGGGGATTGCCGAAATTAAACCTGGAGCAAGAATTGGTGATATTGGCGCTGCAATCCAGGAATACGCTGAGGCAAACGGGTTCTCAGTTGTTAGAGATATGGTTGGGCATGGTGTTGGTAGGCAGTTTCATTCCGATCCTCAAATCCCTCACTATGGCAAGCGAGGTAGTGGATTAAACTTGCGAACAGGAATGGTTTTTACAGTCGAGCCGATGCTCAATGAAGGAACGCATACTCTTAAGTTTTTAGCAGATCATTGGACTGTGATTACAAAAGATAAAAAACTCTCAGCTCAGTTTGAACATACTGTTGCTGTAACTAAGGAAGGAGTGGAAATCCTAACTCTTCCCTAAATTTCAAGATTCAATGATAAGTCTTTTTTTGAGGAAAATAGACTCTTCCAATCCATTCTGCTAACTCTTGACCTAAGAGTTCCTCTCGGCCACTCAAATAAATGTTTGCCTTTCTCCTTGCAGACCTAGCTAGAACTATCAGATGCGAAAAGTTCGTACTCAAATACTTCTGGAAAGCCCGTCTCTTTAGTCTGATCTGGGAATCAACGATTTTCCATCTCGCCTCAGTGGTCTGGGCAGTCTACGATAGAGGGCGAATTCAGCTCCTTGTATCAGGTCATCCTCTGCATGTTTGATTCCCTTTCCCTGCGTTTCTGGATGCGGCCCATCCGCCGGTGGTTTTTGGGACTATGTATCGTGTTTGGGCTGTTACTTCCCTTCCTCTGGGGCTCAAGCTCTGTTCAGGTTTCGGCCCAGGGATCCGGACTGGTGGTGTTGCGGCAAGGAGGGGGATCCCAGAACTGGGCGCAGATCAGCCAACAGCTGGAGCAGGGATCCTTTGGGGTGCGGGTGCTGGATCGAGAGGAGCTGTCACCGACTGGACTGAGTGGGGTTGAGACCCTGTTATTGCCGACGGTGGGCCGTCTGAGCGCCCCTCAGGCCATCGCCTTGGCGGACTGGCTGGAGGAGGGATCCGGCTCCATCATCGTCAGTGGGCCATTGGAATATGACCCGGATGTGGATAGCCTGACTCGGCAACGGTTGCGCGCCCTGATCGGAGCCTATTGGAGTGGAGAACTGCCCGTGGGATCCCTGATTCAGCCGACTGGATTTGCCGGGAGTAGCTGGGCACAGGGCATTACTCCCTCGGCTCTGATGCAAGGGGGATCCCTGTTGCCCGATGGCATCCAAAGTCGGCTGGTGGCTCAGTGGGCGGATGCCGATGGTCTGCCCTATGCGGTGATCGCTACCCCTCGCAGTGTTTATCTGGGCTGGCGCTGGGGATCGAGTCCTACGGATCCTGTCCGATCGGAGCTGGATCGAGCCTGGATGACGGCAGCTTTGAATTTTTTGAGTTCTAGTCCTGTTTCATCAACAGCTGCTACCGTTCCAGAAGTGGCTCCCCCGCAGCCCCTCAATACCTTCGAGATGTTGGGGATGCGGCAAGAACTGAGCAGCCTGTTGGGGCGGGTGGAGAGCGCCCTCTTGGTTACCCGCGCCAGCCAGCCTGGGGCCAGTGTCCCCCCTGCTTTTTCGGCAGCTTTGGATGCCGCCCGCGACGTGGTGCGACAGCTGCCCGCCTGGGCAGAGAGTGGCCAACACCAACAGGCCCGCCAAGCATTTGAGCAGGCTCGGGCCAACCTGTGGGCCAACTACCCCAGTGACAGGTTGTCGACATTGCCGGAGGTACGGGCAATCTGGTTAGATCGGGGCACGATTGTGGAGGCTCGCTCCGAGCAGGGCTTGGTGGAGGTTTTTGACCGTCTGGCCGCTGCCGGAATCAACACCATCTTTTTTGAAACCGTTAATGCGGGCTACACCATCTACCCCAGCCGAGTGGCACCGCAACAAAATCCCCTCACCCGCAGCTGGGATCCCTTGCGGGCAGCGGTAAAGCTGGCTCATGAGCGGGGTATGGAGCTTCATCCTTGGCTCTGGACATTTGCGGTGGGCAATCGTCGCCACAATGTTCTACCCGAGATCAACCTCAGCGAAGACTACATCGGCCCCGTGCTGACCGCCCATCCCTCCTGGGCCAACTATGACGACCGGGGAGAATTATTTCCTCGGGGACAGCCTGAGACCTGGATCGACCCCGCCAATCCTGAGGTACGTCGCTACATCCTCAGCCTGGTGGAAGAGATCGCGGGCTATGGGGTGGATGGCATTCATCTGGATTACATTCGCTATCCGTTTCAAAATGCCGGTAGTCGGGCCACCTTTGGCTATGGGCAAGCGGCCCGCCAAGGATTTCAACAACTAACAGGGGTGGATCCCCAGGGATTGGATCCCTCGGCAGATCGCTCCTTATGGCGACAGTGGACGACGTTTCGGGCCCAACAGGTGAGCGAGGTGGTGGCGGATGTGTCGGCCACCCTGCAACGGATCAACCCCCAGATCATCCTCTCGACAGCCGTGTATGGCCTGCCCGAAAATGAGCGGATTCAAAAATTGCAGCAGGACTGGGAACACTGGATCAGCCGAGGGGATGTGGATCTGTTGGTGCCCATGACCTATGCGGGCAATACCCGCCGTTTGGCCCAGCTGGTGGAGCCCAATCTGGAGATCGTCCGTCAGTCGCCCGTTTTGTTTTTGCCCAGCGTCAACCTGTTGGAATTGCCCAAGGTGGAGTTTCTCGACCAGATGCAGGTGGTGCGGGATCTGCCGACAGGGGGCTATGCCATGTTTGCCGCCCGCCAATTGACGGATGAGTTGCAAGGGCTATTGCAACAGTCGACCATCTCCTCCAGCCAGATTCCCTACCGGGATCCCTTTGGGGCGGCGCGGGATCGCTTTGCGGGGTTGAAGCAAGAATGGGACTTTTTGCTGGACATGAATGAGCTGGGGTTGCGGGGGCAGGCCCTTGAGCAGTGGCAGACCTCTAGCCAACAGGTGATGGATGCCCTTACCCAACTGGTGGGGGATCCCTCGCCAGATCGTTTGGCGCAGGCTCGTCAGATCTTGGCCCAATTCCAGGAGGCTTATCCCGAACTGATGCGAACTGAAGCGTTGTCGTACCCCTATCGGGTCAAGACCTGGGCCAATCGGCTGGATTCGGTAGAGATCCTGTTGCGATATGGGGAACGGGTGGTGCCTCGTTTCACCACTCGCGCTGCATTGAATCCTTGATGAGGGCAGAGGCTGGATCTTGTCGCTCCTCTAGCTTTTGCTCCAGATGACGGACTCGTTTGAGCAGCTCCGGCAACTGACGCAGGGCAATGGAAATTCGTCGCCAAGTGGCAATTGGCTGATGATTACTTCTCTAATACCGATCAACCCTA
>JBHJNR010000269.1:0-3167 GCA_050330615.1 Cyanophyceae cyanobacterium | reverse complement strand
ACCCATGCCTGGATCCTCCCCCACCCCTGACAGCGAACTGACCGGCATCGTGGAACGGATCACCTTCCACAACCCCGACAACGGCTATACCGTCGCCCGCCTCCAGGTCAAAGGCCAAGCCGACCTGACCACGATTTTGGGATCCTTTCCCCAACTCCAACCCGGCCAAACCCTCCAGCTCTGGGGCCAGTGGAAAGAGCACCCCAAGTTTGGCTCCCAATTTGTGGTCAGCCAATTCCAAGAAACCAAACCCGCCACCCTGACCGGCATCGAGAAATACTTAGGCTCTGGCCTGATTAAAGGCATCGGCCCCGCCACCGCCAAACGCATCGTCACCCACTTTGGCCTCGATACCCTCGATATCATCGAGCAGCAATCCGACCGCTTGCAGGAAGTCCCCGGCGTGGGATCCTATCGGGTCAAGACCATCCAAGTCGCCTGGGAAGAACAAAAAGCCATCAAAGAGGTGATGCTGTTTCTGCAATCTCACCAGGTCAGCACCACCCACGCCGCCAAAATCTATAAACCCTACGGCGATGCTGCCATCACTACGGTTCAAAACAATCCCTACCAACTGGCCCAAGACATCTGGGGCATCGGCTTCAAAACCGCCGACCAGATTGCCCAAAACTTGGGGGTGCCCATCGATAGCGACCAACGCTTACAAGCAGGACTCGGCTACGCCCTGCTCACCGCCACCGAAGACGGACACTGCTACCTGCCCATCGACGACCTTGTCCTGCAATCCTCAACCCTATTGGGAGTAGAGACGATCCCCGACATTGGATCCCGGCTCTTGGACAATGCCCGTCAATTGCTCCGAGAAGACCGCATCAAAGCCGAGAAAATCACTCCAGAACTGGCTGTCTGCTACCACCCACCCCTCTACACCAGCGAAGTGGGGCTATCAGAGCTGATTCAAAAGCTACTGGGATCCCCTGTTCCTACCGACCCGGAGCGAGTGGAAAACTGGATCCACCGCTACACCACCAAACATGGGATCCAACTCTCCGATCAACAAACCCAAGCCGTCCTCTTGGCCGCCCACCATCGAGTCTTGATCCTGACGGGTGGCCCCGGCACCGGCAAAACCACCACCACCCGCACCATTACCGCCCTCTGGCAAGCGATGGGCAAAACCGTTCTGCAAGCCTCCCCCACCGGACGCGCTGCCCAACGATTGGCCGAAGTCACCGGACAAGAAGCCAAGACCATTCACCGCCTACTGGAATTCGACCCCCGCACCTTCGGCTTCAAGCGCAATGCCGATCATCCATTGCCCGCCGATGTCATCGTCATTGACGAAGCCTCGATGATTGACATCGTCCTGGCCTACAACCTGTTCAAGGCCATTCCCCCGCAAGCCCAAGTTTTGCTAGTGGGCGACCAAGACCAACTGCCCAGCGTTGGCCCCGGCAATGTGCTGGCCGACCTGATTGACTCGGGATCCATCCCGGTCGCCCATCTGTCCCAAGTGTTTCGCCAAGCCGCCCAAAGCCACATCATCACCAACGCCCACCGTATCAACCAAGGGCAGATGCCCCAGCTCACCCCCAACGGTACCGATTGCCTGTTTCTGGAGGCCAAAGAACCTGACCAAGTGGTGGAACGGATCCAGTCATTTGTCACCCAGGAGCTCTCCAACTGGAATCCCCGCCAAGATCTGCAAATCCTCTGCCCCATGAATCGTGGTACGGTCGGAGCCAACCACCTCAACACCGTTCTGCAAGAGCTGCTCAATCCCCCACAAGGGATCCAATTGGACAGGGGCAAACGAGTTTACCGCCCCGGCGACCGAGTGATCCAACTGCGCAACAACTATGACCACAACATCTTCAACGGCGATCTGGGTTGGATCCAGAGCATTGACCCCGAAGACCAACAGATACAGATTCAATTTGGCGAGCGCACCATCCCCTACGACTTTGCCGACCTCAACGAGTTGGCCCTGGCCTATGCCATCACCATTCACCGATCCCAGGGATCCGAATACCCTGTTGTGATCATCCCGATGCACACCCAGCACTTCCCCATGCTGAGCCGCAATCTCCTCTACACTGGCTTGACTCGGGCTAAAAATCTGGCGGTTTTTGTGGGCACCCAGAAGGCCATCGCCCTAGCCGTCAAACAGGTCAATGCCCATCAACGAAATACCCATCTGGCAGCCCGACTTAAAATGGGATCCCTGGGGATTAGCTGCCTCTGATGATGTCCAATCAATCTTTTTGGGCAATAATGACAGGCTGGCAATGCACCGGGAACCGGACTGAATTCGCGATGAAACACAACTGGTGAGCATGCTCATGCAGCTTCTCAGCATTTTCCACATCACTATCCTTTGTCACGGTCACCACGGGCTTCAGCACCACTTCCACAAAGGATCCACCCATCTCTTGATTCTCTCTCATCAGCCCAGATGCGGAGTCGGTGTAGCTGACTACTACCACTGAGGCTTCAGCACACAAATGTAAGTACCAAAGCATGTGACATGTGGACAGGGATCCCACCAGTAGCTCTTCCGGGTTATACAAAGTCTTATCTCCCCGAAAAGCAGGATCTGCAGATCCTAAAATCGGTGATTTGCCCTCAGCCAAAATTCGGTGTGTTCTCTCATAAGCTTGGTAACTCACCGTCCCCCGACCTGTATTGCCCGTCCAGTCCACTTGCACCCAGTAGTGATGATCTTTGAGCATCCTCTCTCCTGAATTCTCTTTGCAGTCTACCCCCCTATTGTGGGATCATGGCAGGTACAATCTTGAACCATGAACGTATGATGAATGCGAATCACGGTGTATGAGATTTTAGAGTATTTGGCTGGCGGGATGGCGGAATCAGAAATCCTGGGAAATTCTTTGGAACTCACTGCGGAAGACTTCATAGCTTGTCTTGTTTTTGTTGTTGATCATATGAAAAAGTTATTTGTGACATCCTTATGAAACTGCTAGAGAGGTTTACTTATCCTCTTCAATGATTAATCAACAGGTTAAGAGAATCTTCCAATGAGACAAGATCTTCTTGAATCGTTTGCCAGATGATAGACATATTGACTTGAAAATACTCATGAATCACAATATTTCTCATTCCACGCACATCATCCCAGGGAATTTCAGGATGTGAAGCCTCCAAGTCTGAGGGAATACCACGAACGGCTTCACCAATAATGGCAA
>JBHJNR010000268.1:0-3428 GCA_050330615.1 Cyanophyceae cyanobacterium | reverse complement strand
ATGGGAGGCGTTACAACGCCGGGGAGAGCCGGTCTCCATTGCTCAGGAAATGCGCCGATTATCCCTGGATGTGATGTCGCGAATGCTGTTCTCCGAACCGATGGAGCCGGACACCGCCGATGGGTTCGGCGACAGTGTGACGCGGGGCTTGCAACTCATCTTTCGCCGCAATTATTATCCATGGCCATTACCTTTTTGGCTACCCGCCCCAGATCATGTACGGTTAAGAGGCATTAAGTCGCAACTGGATGACTATATCCTGAAACGGATCGAGGAGCGCCGCTCCTCGCCCTCGGACGAACCCAAGGATCTGCTTGATTTCATGCGCCTTGCCCAAGATCCTGACAGCGGAACACCCCTGTCCCCCGAAGAGTTGCTGGCGGAAGTGAAAACCATGTTCGTCGCAGGGTTTGAAACCACAGCCACAGCTTTGACTTGGGCGCTGTATTCGCTGGCAGGTCACCCTGAGGAAGATGCAGCCTGGGGGGCCGAGCTCGAAGCCGTTTTAGCGAATCGCCCACCGGCCTGGGAGGATATCCCACGACTCCCCTATCTGAGCAGCGTGGTTCATGAGACCCTGCGCTTGTATCCGCCAGTGTTCGCCACTGTTCGCCAAGCTTTGGTGGATGACGAGATGGACGGCTACCACCTGCCCAAAGGAACACTGTGTCTGGCATCGATCTTCGGCATACACCGCTCTCCCGCCTGGTGGCCAGACCCTGAGGCTTTTCGTCCCGCCCGCTTTGCCCCTGGCTGCCCCTGGCCCAAAGAGGCTTTTCTCCCATTTGCCACAGGCAAACATGTCTGTATCGGCAACAATTTTTCGCTGTTGGAAATGACTGTGGCCTTGGCCACGATCGGCCAGCGCTATCGATTCGAGCCGGTTGATGACCAGCCCCTGGGGATAAGGCCGCAAGTTACCCTGGCCCCAGATCGAGAGCTTTTCCTGTGGTTACGGCCCCGATGAGATGATGAGCCAAACTTTTGAGTGTCTCGACCTCACTGACCGCAAGGCCCTCGACGAATACGAGCGCGCTTTTTACACGGCCTTCGTCCGTGTGACAGGTAACCAGCTGATTCGTTCCTTGTGGGTATGGGATGATGCCAAACGGCAGTTGAAGACTCGCATTGCCTATGAGGATCAACTCATTTTTGTAGGTCGCAATGAGGCGGGAAAGCTCGAAACCGCGATTGCGACCAATATTGCTTGCCGGGAATGGCAATCGGCGGCTTTCGGCTTTAGCCGTCCCACTGAACAAGAAATTTGCTGCGAGTTCTTGACCTTGTTTTCAGTTGGGGATTATCGACTGGGCTTAAAGCTACGGTTTTGGGAAGCGTGTTTTGCCGAGTTACGGCGGCGGGGGCTGAATACCGCTTATGCCACAACTGCTGCTCGACTACTGCAGGGCTACCTGCGGATTGGAGGAGTGCTCTTGGAGGAAAAGGAAATTACTGGTGAAATGCGATATTTCTTAAAGTTTTCCCTGGAAAGAGACTGGATGATACGCCGTGGAGGGGGCTGATTAGTACTTAAACAACACCCCTTCCGGAGTGAAGGGACTTACCCCCTCATTCTTACCGAACTCTTCGCCGCTGTAGTTTACTCACCACTTTGCGTGAGAGCCGCAGCGGTAATTTTTCAAGTTCACACCAATCCTGTAAGAGACGGACAAATTGGCCTCGATCTTCTGTTCGCAACACTGCTGTTTGGTCAGCCGTTTCAATTGCGTAGGGATAGCCCTTGCCGACAATGACCTCGCATCGCACAATGTCCAGTGCCCAATCCAGCACACCTGCCTCTAGCATCCAGGTGGGAATCTCCAGCCGGACGGGATGATTGCTATGGGTCTTGAGATAGACAAAGCCAATCCTCTCTCGCATCTCTTGATACTGGGTCAGGATCCCGTGTTGGCCCTGTTGTGTGCCACTGCGGGCACAACTCAAGAAGGGAGTACGGTCGCCCCAATTGGGTAACCAATCTTCTAGGAGGGCCGCATCATGAATCTGGGGAGCTTCTGGCAATTGCGATAGATGGCGCACCATTTGAGTCAGGTCGCGGGTGTAGGTGGTGTCGATATAAGCTACCAAAGGGATCCCTTTGCTCTCACTCGCCCGTAACAAATTGAGGATGCAAGTGACATAGCGAGCTTGGATCTCAGGCTCAAACACCTCTGCAAAGGTAGCTACTAGGGATCCATCCAAAAAGACCAGTCGATGGGGATCCGGGGCATCGTTGATGTACTCAACCAATCGCTCCACTTCCATCTCAAATCGGCGTAAATTAACCGCCAATGTTTTTGGATCTGCGTTACTGGAGACCCCCAAATCCTGAGGCGTCAGCACATCGACTCGGATATCTTTGGTGTACTTTCCCTCTTTGCAGTGGAGATTTTCGTACCAGCCAATCTGCACCAAAGCAACGGGTAGGGAGATATCTTTATCCAAAATTAATTGGGATCCATCCACCGCAAAAGTGGGCACATCTTGCAAGACTTGATCAACCCAGGTCAGACTGTCCTGATGATTAGACCATTGGTGGGGAAAGGGAATGCACCAGGTCTGATAGTGATCCCACTCTTGAGTGGGGAGAGCGCCCGGTTGGGGAATCGAGGCCAATTGCTCTGCTAGCTCAAGAGTGGAACGGTGTTGCAACGCGGCAAAGGCTTGCTCATACTGTTGGCGTTTGCGGGTGAGGGCAAAGTCAAAACCTGCGAATGCCTCTCGCTTTTGGTCTAAGATCTGGCGAATTTGAGTGGTTCTAAGCGACATGACTGCCCTCTTCACGTTCGACGCGAATGATATTTTCGGTCACCTGCTCAAAGGTATCATCATGGCTGATCACCACCAGTTGTTCAAAGGTTTTAATTTGGGTGATGGCTTCGGCTAAGCGGCGACGGCGTTGGACATCCATATTGGTGGTAGGTTCATCAAAAAAGGCCACATCCAACTCTCCCAAAACCCGCAATAGGGCAAGGCGAACCGATAGAGCCGCAGCCATTTGTTCCCCTCCTGACAGGCTGATGAAACGGCGGGCGGTCATGCCATCCTCTTGCACCCAAATGTCATAGTCGGATCCCCAGGTCAGGCTGAGATTAGGCCGATCCATGATCTCTCGAAACAGTCGGTCAGCAATGATATTGACGGAGCTTTGGTAAAGAGCCGTAATCTTGGGGCCAGCTTGTTTGTAGGCGTCCCGACTAAATTTGATGAACCGATGAAGTTTTTCCCGTTCCTTTTGGGTGACCTGATGGGTGGCCAGATCTTGGCGCAAGGTTGATAGGTGGGTGAGTTTCTCCTCAATGTGGGTAATTTGAGGGATGAGGGCTTGCATTTGAGTTTGGGCTTGGGCGGTTGCCACATCCAGCTGATGAGCCTCTGACTTCAGGGCGTCATGATGCAGGGAATCATAGCTGGCAAGAATGGGATCC
>JBHJNR010000267.1:0-4698 GCA_050330615.1 Cyanophyceae cyanobacterium | reverse complement strand
AGGTAGGGGGAGATCAGGGAGTGCCACATCGTATCTTCACCCGTGACCATCGCATCTTGGAGCGGGCCAAACTGGGTCAGTCGTTGTTCTACAAAGGTCTCCATCACCTGCAAAGCCTGTGAACGGTTCACCGCCCACTGAAAAGGCTCCAGGCTGCCAAAAGCTTGAGGATAGTCTTGACGAACTTTGGCCATCACCGCCTGGGTGATCAGGTCAGGCTCAAACCGCAACGGTGCCGGAAACAGGGATCCCTCCTGGGGGGACTGACGATTGTCGCTGTCATAGTTCCACTTGCCCCCGAGTGGCTGTTCACCCTCCATCAAGATCTGCCACCGTTTACGGCCCTGCCGATAAAAGTCCTCCATCACCAACCGTTTGCGGCCTTTGGCCCAGGTTCTAAACTCCTGAACTGTCCATAAGAACTGGTTATTGGCCACCATCTCAATCGGCAACAGGGATCCCAGCTCTTCAACCCGGTGACGGAAGGGGATATCGCTCGGCTCCATTATCCGAATCGATTGAAGCTGCTCTTGATCAGCCCAAGCATGCAAGGGATCTGTGAAGGTTTCTGCCTCCACATAGGTGACTGGATAGCCCAGCTCCTTCAACTCTTGGGCAAAGTGCCGCATGGCCGACCAGACCAGCACCAGCTTTTGTCGGTGATAGTGGCGGCGATGCCCCCAGTCACTGGACTCCACCATCAGCACGGGGGGGTGGGCTGGTTTTTGGATCTCTAGCAGGGATTGCAAGGCCGACTGGTCACGGTGAAGCTGATCCCCAAGGATCCAGATGCCGATGGTCATAGGTCAACAAGAGGGTTGGGAAGGAGAAGCCAGGAACACTCGACAGATCTGCACCCGATCTGAACTAGTCGGGCTGGGGCGGCGTGATAAATTGTCCAGAATCGTCGTCCTCAGAGGACTGGAAGCTCTCATCGGGATTCGAGGTGCTCTCGACTTCTGGTGGTTCTGGAGCTGGCTCTTCTGCCTCAACTTCTTCTGCTTCAGGTTCGCTAGGGCTATCCTCTGCCTCAGGACTATCGGCTTGCGGGATAGTGTCTGTTTCAGGAGGGGTATCTTCTGGCTCAGGTGTTGAGGTCTCTGGGGCGACCGGCTCTTGATCCTCCGTCTCAACCGGATCCGACTCTACCTCTGGCAAAACGGGCCGGGGATCCGCCGGAATGGCTGTTGCTGCGGTTTGTTCTCCCATCACCGACAACGCTAGAGCCGCTTCTGCCCGAGCAACGGGATCCATGGGATTCAATATCCGGATGGGGCCAAAGGTATGCAAAATGGTGGACGGCTGCGCCTGTCGATCCGCTACGATCGCCGCCACCGCCTCATCTGGGATCCGGTCGGTGTCCGCAAAGCCCCATTCCTGCTCTAGATCATCACGGGATCCCTTCAGGGGGCCAGGGGGTAACACCACCGGCAGCTTAAGCCGGATCAACTCCGCCCGTGAGAGGAGAGTGTTGGGCCGGAATTCCTGCTGGGCATCCCCTTCGATCAAACCTGCATTGCCCAGAGCCTGGATAAAGCGGAATTGGGGATGATCCTCCGGTACATCCAAGAAGAGGGGGCGATCTGGAGACTGGGACAGCCGAATCTGGCGACTGGGATCCCCTTGATAGAGAGCGTTATTGGTCAACACCAACCACTGGGCAAATTCTCCCCTTTGAATACTACGCATGGGGTCAAAGGCCGTGCCCTCAACCGCATCCAACACCCCTAAGCGTTCCAAGTCTGTGATAGCCGCTTGAGTCAAGAGATCCAGGGATCCCAAATCTTCAAAACGGCTGGTACTGGAGACTGATGCGGTTACTGTCGGGCTGGGTTCTGGATCCACAAGCTCAACAGGAGCGGACTCTTCCTGCTCGATCTCCTCTTCAATCTCCTCCACAGGCTGGACAGACACCGGAGCCTCTGAGACAACGGGATCTGAATCCACCATCTCAGAACCAGATCTTTCGGCCCTGGGCACCCGCAAGGCGTTCTCCATCTGTTCACCCCACTCACTGCCCTGACAGGACGCCAGCAACAGCCAGAGGATCCCGTAGAGGCCAAACCATGAACGGTGATGAGGGTGACGCAGCATGGACTTCAGTCTCTCCAGATGACTCCCCCCTAGGCTAACTGATTCCCTGCTGCCGAGACTTAGCGGGTGGCCAATCGGGAGGTCATAGATTTGGACAGGGGCTTACGGGCGGGATCCTGGACGATGCGGGGCACCTGAGGATCCACCAAGGCGGCGGGAGGAGCCAGTTGGAACCCATCCAAAATCCGCTGCAACGTCTGATCATCGATCTCCGTCGCCAAGGTACTCCCCTCATCGCCAAAGCCTAATTCCACCACCGCCAACGCCACCTCGTTGCCATACACCCCGTCGGGGCCAGACTGGAGCAGATCTGTCCGGCCTTGGCTGGCGGCAATTCGCGTTAAGCCCATCTGAAGTGCCATCACCGCTGCCCCCCGATCCCCCTGTCGTAGGATCCCTTGGCCCGCCAAAATCTGTTCTAAAGCAGCTCGGGCAGGAACTTCCACCTCCGGCAACAGCAAGCTGGTCATCAATTCCAACTTGCTTGCCTCAGGTTGGGAGGGATCCCTCTCCTGGAGTTCCGCCAAGTCATAGAGAAAGATAGCATGGGGCACGGGGCGACTGGGCTGTCCTTGGGCAGAGTGCCCGGTGGCCAAGATCTCACCATCTTTGATCAAGGACGTGCTAAAGCCCGAATCTAACAACACCGCTTCTTGGATCCCAGCTTCCACCAAAACTTCTGATAAAATTGGCGCGTCCACATGGGTACTGGTGGCCCCAATCACCGCTAGGCCATCTTTATCCACGCCAAAGAAGGCACGGGGCCGAAACTCCCACGCACTGGAAAGGCGGAAAGACTCCAATTGGGTCCGGTTTAAAACCTCGCCATTTTTGACCACCCATAGTCCCCCCACAAACAGATCTGTCACATCCGGCATGATCTGCTGAATGTCCTCAAGGCTGTTCATGGTGTCGGGGTCAAAGGGCAAAAAGCTGATTCGATCTCGCCCGAATAGCACCAGCGGACGACCCACTATGGCGCTGTTATCCTCCGGTCGGCCTGGGATAAAGGTGCGGGTATTGGCGGCCATAGCGGGGCCGATCATGACATTGCTGGCAGAGTTGATAAAGGGGATAGCAAAAAAGCTGCCGTTGATTCCAGCGGGAGCCTGATAGCGATTCATTAAAGCCCCCAGGTCGAACCGGCGTTCCGCATGAACTGTGGCCGGTCGCCCGCCCCGGATGGTGAGGGTTCGGACTTGAGAGAGAATTTCTTCGCGATAATCCAACTCATGCAGAGGGTTGAGTGGATAGGTGGTGGCCCGAGCATCGGCAAAGGTCTGGGCACCCAAGATGGCCTCTTGGATCCGGAATTGGTCGAAGCGACGTACCTCCAACAAATTGGGGGACTGTCCTGTAAAGCCCCGATCCATCGTGAAGGACATCCGATAACCTGCTGCGGCTACAGCAGCTTTCACCCGTTCATCCCGGTGTCCGGTTGTATAGGCGAAGTCGGGGATCCCATGTCCCAGTTCTTCTTCCATTTTGCGCTTTGACTCCACCAATTCCCGTTCTAGCTGGGCATCATCCACCTGGCGCAGATCGGCGGGATGGTTGATGGTGTGGCCCCCAAACTCCACTAGACCACTGGCATCCATCTCCCGCATTTGATCCCAGGTAAAGTGATCTTTGCTGGTGGGCACCCCCACGAATCCGGTTTGGACAAAATAGGCAGCGGGATAGTTGAACTCCTTTAACAGGGGGAAAGCATTGTCATAGAGGCCCAAGTAGGCGTCATCAAAGGTGAGCAGAATAGCCTTGTCCGGCAGGGGCGCTCCATTGCGCAGATGTTGGTAGAGCTGCTCCATCGAGATCGGCGTGACACCTGCCGCTTGAATAGACTCAAAATGTTGGCGCAATTCTGTCACTGTGGTGTCAAACCAGACATCCTTGGCCCCTGCCACCACATCGTGATACATGATGGACGGCACATAGGACAACGATGCACTGGGATGGAGGGCAAAGGGCGGCAATTCTGCTAACTCAACCGGAGCGGGGGCACTCAATCCGGCAGCTTGTGCTTTGGCTTGAAAACGAGTTTGCTCCACCACCGGCACTGACGGTTCAGGCATTAACCCTTGGGTTATCTGAGCGACCTGGGTTTGGATCCCATAGAGAAGACTGGGGGAAGAGACCAGAAAGGCCAGCAGCGCACCTGCCAGAAAGCCTAGCAGGGCAAAGGTAAAGATCAATCTTCGCAGCCAGTTACCTTCTGATCTAGGGTGAGGGCGGGGTCTCCCTTTGCTCCTCCGTCCATTTGGGGATCCCACAGCAGTGCCATTAAGGGGATAGCCGGATCCTCTAGAAGGGGGACGGCTAGAGGTGCTCTGCCTGGTAGTCATCGTTTTCAACCCACACCAACATCAGATAGCCTATCACTCAGATTTGGCTGAATTGCACTGGATCCTCAACGGAAAAGCATAGTCTGTTGGCTAACTTTCGAAATTTAGCCTTTGGCTCCAGAAAAGGGATCCTGTCTGACCCTTTGAGCCTTGGAAATGGGATACAACCCCCGTCCTTCTAGGACGGCTTTTCTTCTTGTAGCCTATCAATCCAGTCCTCTATCATCTGCGTCATGGTTTTCCGCTTGGACGCTGCAACACG
>JBHJNR010000266.1:0-11773 GCA_050330615.1 Cyanophyceae cyanobacterium | reverse complement strand
TAAAACTCGGTGATCTGTTCCACCTGCTCCCGTTGCTGAGGGGGAGCCAACCGCAGGGCCTGCGCAAATAAGTCCTCGGCTTCGGCAAAGGTTGCTTCATCCTCAGCCGTTGCGCTCAGCGCCATGCCCTTGCCCAACAGGTAGCTATAGTCGGTGGGATCCTCAGCGATCAGCTCATCATAGATAGGCAGTGCGGCCTCTGCCTGACTGGCCTGCACAAAGGTGGCAGCCAGATCGCGGCGAATGTCGGTGGACTCTGGAACCTCGGCAAGCCGCTCTTGAAGCATGGCGATGGCTTCATCGAAATCCCCAGCCCGCACTCTGGCATTGAGCAATTCTTGTTCGAGGCGGGGATTGCCAGGGAAGTCGGCCACCAGCCGTTCATACTGCTCAACCGCCCCAGCAGCATCCCCCGACTGCATTTTGAGCTGAGCCAGTATCAATCTCAGATTCAAATCGTCGGGTTCTAGCTCCACCATTTTTTCAAGCGGTTCAAGGGCAGCGCCCAAATTGCCACTCTGAAGACTCAGCTCAATTAGCCCCGAGAGAGCCACTCGATTGTCGGGCTCCCGCTCTAAAACCGCTTGATAGCCTTCAATTTCTTCCTGGATCAGTTCAGGTGACATGCCTGCCTGAGAATCTGTCGACTGAAAGGCCGATAGTAATGGGGCAATAGACATCGAGATCAAAAACAGGGGCGCAATGATCGCCAGGGCAATCTTGGCAACCTTTTGGATCATGGGGGGACGATTCGGTTCAGGCACAATACACCTTTCTCTGTTGATCTCGACTGGTTGATCTCGACTGCGTCGCTAGACTTCAGCTACATCTAGCGTTGACCTAAAATGTAACATCCCACCCGCACCGCCGGGATCCGACCTTAGGGCAGTGACCTGAGGGTGTTGTCATTACCCCAAAACTAGCCCCAGGCACTTGACATAACGGATGTTATCTATACAATCTAAATAAAGATATCGAACGCTTGTTATCCAATTGCCTAAGATTGTTGACCACGACCACTATCGCAAAGAGTTGCTGTTGCGCTCCTTTGATCTGTTTGCCGAACGGGGGTATGGATCCCTGACTATGCGGCAGCTAGCCCAGGGCTTAGGTGTTTCGACGGGCACCCTCTATCACTACTTTGAGAGCAAAGAAGTCTTGTTTGTGAAGTTGATGGAGGAGTTGGCGCAGCAAAGCTTCTTGCAGGTAGAGGCCATCTTGAATCTAGCGGGTGGTTTGGAAGATCGGATCGAGGCGATCTTTCGGTGGTTGCAGGAGAAGGAGGACTTTTATAGCAAGGAACTATTGTTATGCCTCAGTTTTTATCAGGAGCAACACAATTCCAAAGAGCTATTGGAAAGCAGTGGTCTTTTAGCCACGGTCAATCAACGCTACCAGCAAATCAGTGAGCAATATCTGGGCATCAAGGATCCTGAGATCGCTATCTTGATCGATAACCTGATTGGGGGACTGATCCTCAATCGCATCTCGGGCATGGCAGCCATCTCCTATGAGCAACAAGGTCGCCTCTTAGCTCGGATGTTGAGAGCTTATTTAGACACTTATGGGACAGATGAGTAAGAACAACCGTTTTGCCTAAGTAAGATACCATTCTTCTGTCTTCTGTTGAGGTTTTGATGGATTTGCTATTGTTTTGTATCTCAGGAAAGAGTGCCTAAAACTTCTGAAATAACTGATTGCAAGCATTAAAGCCACTGACCTAAGAGGAGTGCGGGTGATGATTGCTCAAGAGTTTTTTGTCCTGTGGGAAACCGCTACGGCGGTAAAACTGTATCACTCATCTCAGGGCACTTTATGGCCGCAGATGGATGTGTTGGTCATTTCTGGTACCTTGGATCTCGCCACAGAATTGGCTCAGCGCATCGCCCGTCAGAAGCAGAAGATCTTTCAAAACCAACTACTGGAATCCCTCCAGCCCAGCGGGGAAGCATCCTTGTGATGGTCTGTAAGCTATAACACCTGCAAGCCATGATGTGACGGATCCAGTAAATATTCAGTTGCTGGATTTGGTAATCCTCCACCCTGAGTTTGTGGCCAGTGATGAGGCAGCTGCTGTGGAACCTGAAGGGATCGAGTTTATCTCTGAGCGGAACTTGGTGGTGGTTTCCAATCCTGAAAATAGCAGCATGAGCTTGGTGCGCGTCAACGTTGAGTAGTCCTGACTACTTGAGGATCCCTGCTTTGACAAGATTGGGATCCCTGCTTTCTCTAGCAAAATAAGCTCATCACAGGGATCCCATGGGATCCCTGTTTTGTGATTTTGGGTGGGATGGGAGATGATTTAAGGTACATCTAGATGTCTGCTCACTTTGCTTGCCTACCCATGACCACCCCTTTTGTCATCACCACCCCGATCTACTACGTCAATGGCGCGCCCCACATCGGCAGTGCCTACACCACGATGGTGGCGGACGCAGCAGCTCGCTATCACCGACTCAAGCGAGATCCGGTGTTGATGGTGACCGGCACCGATGAGCATGGCCAAAAGATCGAGCGCACCGCCCAAGAGCGTGGGATCCCTCCGCAGCAACATTGCGATGAGCTATCGGGGGAGTTTCAGCGGCTGTGGAGCTTGCTGGGGATCCAAAACGATCGGTTTATTCGCACCACGGATCCCCGACATCAAGCCATCGTCAAAGATTTCTTTCAGCGGGTCTGGGATCAAGGGGATATCACCACCGGACGGCAACAGGGGTGGTATTGCGTATCCTGCGAAGAATTTAAGGATGAAAAGGATCTGACCGAAGATGGCTTTTGCCAGATTCATACCAATAAAAAAGCTGAGTGGAAGGACGAAGAAAACTACTTCTTTCGGTTATCGCATTATCAAGAGAAACTGGAACAGCTCTATGCCGAGCAGCCGCTTTTTATTCAGCCCGAAAGCCGTCGCAATGAGGTGCTGAATTTTGTCAAACAAGGACTGCGAGATTTCTCCATCTCTCGGCCTCAGGTGGCCTGGGGGATCCCCTTTCCCACCGATCCCAGCCAAACAATTTATGTCTGGTTTGATGCGCTGATCAACTATCTCAGTGCGGCTCTGGAACCCGATCAGGATCCCACCTTGGAGAATGCACTACAAAAATGGTGGCCCGCCACCGTACATTTGGTGGGCAAAGACATTGTCCGATTTCATGCCATCTATTGGCCCGCCATGCTGATGTCAGCCGGGTTGCCTTTGCCCAAGCAGGTGTTGGGGCATGGGTTTTTGACCCAGAATGGCCAGAAGATGGGCAAAAGTTTGGGCAATACGCTGGATCCCTTTGCCTTGGTTGAGCAGTATGGATCTGATGCCGTCCGCTATTACTTTCTCAAAGAGATCGAGCTGGGTCGAGATGGCGATTTTGGCGAAGAACGATTCAAAAATGTGGTCAATGCCGATCTGGCCAATGATTTGGGCAACCTGCTCAATCGCACCCTGACGATGTTGCGCAAGTATGGTGACTACAAGATCCCAGATGTGCAGATTCCGCCCGACCATACCCTCCGGTCTTTGGCCGCAACTCTCACCCCGGCTATCACAGCCGCCTACGACAAGATTGCCCTCAGCAGTGCTGCCACTCAAGCCCTCAGTTTGGTGCAGACCAGCAACAAGTTTCTGGATGAGCAAGCCCCCTGGACGCTGCACAAAAAGGGGGAACATGAGCAAGTGCAAGGGATCCTCTATGCCGTTTTGGAGTCCGTTCGTCTGACAGCCGTCTGGCTAGCGCCACTGGTGCCGGATCTCAGTGGCCGAATCCTGTCTCAGTTGGGATTTGAGGATCTAGACCTGGCCTTGCCATGGGATCCCATGGCCAGTTGGGGTGGGTTGCCCGCTGGACAGATCCCTCAGTCTCCCAGCCCAGTGTTTCAAAAACTGCTGTAGACTTACTCCTTCTGAGATCCATCTACCGTCAGTTTGCTCAAACAAGGGGCTTAAGCCCCTTATCCATAGGTGATCCATAGGTGAAAAATGATGCCCCTGAGTTCTAGGAGCGGGGCATAGTCAAGATCTCGTAGCCATCATTGGTGACGGCGATGGTGTGCTCAAACTGGGCTGAGAGCTTGCGATCTTTGGTCACGGCTGTCCATTTGTCGGCCAACACTTTGACCTCATGGGTGCCCTCATTGATCATCGGCTCGATGGTAAATACCATACCAGTCCGCAGCCGCTCGCCATCCCCAGGCAGACCATAGTGGGGCACCTGCGGGCCAGTGTGGAAGGTCTTGCCCACCCCATGCCCGACAAAATCCCGTACCACCGAATAGCCCAAGCCCTCGGCATAGGTCTGAATGGCATAGCCGATATCCCCAACGGTTCCCCCTGGTTTTACCGCCTCGATCCCGAGATACATGCACTTTTCAGTGACTTCCACCAATTTGCGGGCTTTCTCAGAAGGGGATCCCACCAAAAAGGTGCGGGAGGTATCCCCATGAAAGCCATCCACAATCGGGGTGACATCGATGTTGATGATGTCGCCATCCTTGAGCACCTGCTTGGCATTGGGGATCCCGTGGCAGACCACCTCATTGACGCTGGTGCAGATGGATTTGGGAAAGCCATAGTAGCCGAGGGGGGCGCTGCGGGCTCCGCGTGCTTTTGTCCAGCGTTCTGCTTCGTCATTCAACTCTAAGGTTGTGACGCCGGGCTGCACCATCGGGGCCAAGAAATCCAGCAGCTCATAGGCCATCTCGCCCGCCCGCCGCATTTTGTCGATCTCCCGCCGGGACATCAGCTCCACCGCGTCAGCCTTGCTGCGCTGGGTTTGGGCCACCTGATCGGCCCCATTCTTGAGGGCACGCCCAATTCGGTTCGATAAGCCTTCGGAGGATCCGCCCAGTGAGCGATTCAGGTCATTGAGCAGCTTACGAGTGTCACGAATCATGCGGGCCTCAAACAAAACAGAAACAGCGGTTGCAGAGGCGTGTTCCAATGTGCCAATGCCTCCCTATTGTGGCACCTCCCAGACGGATTGAGAAAGGCATTGCATAGCCCTGAGGGATCCTGCACCCAAGAGGGATCCCAGATCAAGAGAAGAGGTCAGATCGATCAGCATTTTGGAGTATTTTGGAGCCACTGAGATTAATGCCAGCCAGGGATCCCATGTCTGCACCGTCTTCTTTTGTGATCAAAACGGTCGAAACTCTTCAGGAGCGCGAGCAAGCATTTGAGGTAAGACGGCAGGTCTTTCAGGTGGAGCAGGGGGTTTCTGCTAAAGAAGAGTTTGATGACTATGACGACACCGCTTTGCATATCGTGGTGCTGGATCAGGATCAAGGGGTGGCAACAGCTAGGATCCGAAGCTTGGGGCTAGACGAGGGCGCTAAGCGGGCCAAGATTGAGAGGATGGCAGTTCTGGCCCCCTATCGTGGTCTCTCGGTGGGACGAAATATGATGGATTTTATCTTAGGGCATTTGATCCAGCAGGACTTTACCGAGGCCAAGCTCCATGCCCAACTTCAGGCCCAAGGGTTCTACGAGCGACTGGGGTTCATAGCCCAAGATCCAGTCTTTGAGGAAGCCGGGATCCCCCATCGAGTCATGACCCGATCTCTGCCTTAGCCCCCAGCAATCGACATCAGTGCCTCAAATGCCATCATCTTATGTTCTGTTACTCGAGGTGCTTATATCTTGAGTGACCTAACTTGTCCAGTGAATCTTGATGGTTCATGGAGATTATTAGGGCATCTTAAAATATGTTCTTAAAGAAGCTTTACCTTTCTTGATAAAGAGTCTGTCTCTCTAGAAATATACGGAATGGCGTAGGTTAACTTCAGCCAATCTGCGTAGAAAAGAGATGGGTGTCCCTTGATAGGCTGACAACATCAAAAGCTCATCCACAAGGACATCATGGTTATTCTGGACTACGAGCAATCCGAACATAACTACGTTGCCTCCACCCTCAAGGGTTTGCAAGAGCTGCTCTTTTTTCAAGGCCATTTCTATCGCTGCGACTGCAGATTCCAGCACCTCAACGATGCTGTCCACAGTTGTCAACGCGATATTGACTACCGTTCTGTGATCAGCATCGTGGTTCAGCACCCCGATCGCAGTGAAGTCTGGATCCGCATTGCCGATGAGGTACTCAGCATTTCCCAGACCGAGACTAATGCGGGATCCCTCTCCACTGTGCCCCAGCCTCTGCGTAGCTATGCCGCCACTTCGGCCTAGCTATCACTCCGGTTTGCCTCTTAGTCCTCTGCCAGTCAGGATCCTAAGGCTTGGTCAACCCAGCCCTTAATCAGTGCCACCACCTCTGCAATGGGCACTTCAGTTTTTTCGCCACTGGCCCGTTCTACCACTTCAACTTTGCCCTGCTTGAGGCTCCGACCTGTGGTGATGCGATAAGGGATCCCGATCAACTCGGCATCTTTGAACTTAACCCCCGCCCGCTCATCTCGGTCATCCAAAAGGGTTTCTACCCCTGCCGCCTCCAACTCCTGTAGCAGACTCTCCGCCACCTGCATCTGCTCTGCCTCCTGCACATTGGGCACCACAATAATGCAGTGATAGGGGGCAATCGCCACCGGCCAGATCATGCCATTGACATCATGGCGCTGCTCAATCGCCGCCTGGGCCAGCCGCGACACGCCGATCCCATAGCAGCCCATCCACAGCAGAGACTCGGCTCCAGCCTCATCGGTGTAGCTGGCATTCATCGCCTTAGAGAACTTGAGACCCAACTGAAAGATGTGGCCAATCTCGATGCCTCGGGCAGTTTGCAACGGTTGCGAGGGATCCAAAACAGAGCGATCTCCCGCCTTGGCGGTACGCACATCCACCACCTCCGGCAACGGATATTGCGCGTCCCAATTGGCTCCCCCCACATGCTTGCCCACCTGATTGGATCCCGTGATGAAATCCTGGAGGATGGCAGCGGTCTGATCCACAAGGCGCAGGATCTTGGGAGCTAGATCTTTCACCGTGCCCAAGCAGCTATTGGGTAGATCAGGGGCAATATAGCCGACTGGAATGGGATCCCCCTGCCAGGACTTTTGGATCTCGGCATCCGCCATCACCAAGGTCAAAACTTTGGTGGCCTTGTAGCGATCTGCCATCCGGGTCAGGGCATTGATCAGCTTCACCTCGTTGACCTCTTGATCGGCCCGGATACTGACCAACACCGCCACTCGAATGCCGTTGTCATAGAGGGCTTCGTAGAGGACATTCTTCACCATCGCAGTGGGAGATGCCTTGAGAAAAGCTGCCATCTTCTCAATCGTCTCAGTGCCGGGGGTCTCTAGCTCCTGAAAAGCTTTGTAGGGAGAAGGAACAGGATCGGGGGGCAGTGAGACGGCTTTTTCCACATTGGCGGCATAGGATCCATCCGCCACATAGAGCACCTCATCTTCCCCGGCATCCGCCAGCACCATAAACTCCTGCGAGGCCGCCTGTGGCCCCCCAATGGCTCCGGCATCAGCATCCACCACCTGATAGGTCAGTCCACACCGCGACAGGATGCGGTGATAGGCGTGATACATATCCAGATAGATGGCCTTGAGGTTTTCCTCATTGGCACTGAAGGAATAGGCATCCTTCATGATGAATTCGCGGCCCCGCATCAAGCCAAACCGAGGGCGAATCTCATCTCTAAATTTGCTCTGAATCTGATAGATGGTCTGGGGCAGCTGCCGATAGGATTGGATCATCTCCCGAGCCAGCACCGTCACCACTTCCTCGTGGGTGGGGCCGAGTCCCTGCTGACGACCCTGCCGATCCGTCAGGGCAAACATGATCCCTTCGGCCTTGGTATAGGTGTCCCACCGTCCCGATTCCTGCCAAATCTCAGCGGGCTGCAACTGGGGAAACAGACATTCCTGGGCCCCAATGCCATCCATCTCTTCCCGGACAATGTCTGACACCTTGCGCAAGACTCGCCAGAGCAAGGGCAAATAGCTATAGACCCCCGCTGCCAACCGCCGCATATAGCCCGCCCGGATCAGCAGCTTATGGCTGGGCAACTCTGCCTCAGCGGGATCCTCTCGCAGGGTGACAAATAGCATCTGGCTCAGGCGCATGGGCACTCTCGGAACTCGACAGAACTACTACAGTATCTCAGCTAAGTTCTCCAATCATTGCTGGCATCAAGGCACCTAGGCCGGGATCGCCGCAATCAGTCGACGAGTGTAGTCTCGCTGGGGGTGCTGATAGATCTGCTCTGGGGATCCGATCTCCTCCACTTGGCCGTGATTCATCACCATGATCCGGTCGCTCATAAACTGCACCACCGCCAAATCATGGGAGATAAAGAGATAGGTCAAGCCCAATTCCGCCTGCAACTGTTTGAGTAGATTTAACACCTGCGCCTGCACCGATACATCCAGGGAGGACACCGCCTCATCACAGACGATCAATCGGGGCTGAGAGGCTAAGGCCCGAGCGATGCAGATCCGCTGCCGTTGTCCTCCCGAAAAAGCATGGGGCTGTCGATCCAGTGATTGGGGATCCAGCCCTACTTTCAGAAAAAGTTCCCGCACCCGCTGTTGGCGTTCCTGCCGATTCTCACCGATCTGGTGTAGACGCATCGGCTCCATCACACTCTCCCCCACACTCATGCGGGGATCCAAGGCCCCAAAGGGATCCTGAAACACCAATTGCAGTTCCCGTCGCAACCGCCGCAATCTCTGAGTAGGTAAGGCCAACAGATCGTCGCCGTCATAGATGATCTGCCCACCGCTGGCCGGGATCAAGCGCAACAGCGTCCGCCCCAAGGTGCTTTTGCCACAGCCCGATTCCCCCACCAGCCCCAGGGTCTCACCGGGATAGATCTCAAAGCTGACCCCATCCACCGCCTTGACCATCCCCTGCGGGCGACCCCATCCTCCCCGCACTGGAAAGTAGGTTTTGAGCTGTGTCACTTTTAGCAAGGGATCCCGTTGTTGGATCTGCGCCTGGCGCTCTTTGACCTCAGAGGGGCTGATGGCTTGCACCCGCAGCAGTTGATCCAGGGATCCCACCGCCTTGGCCTGCACCGTCCAGGATCCATCCGCTTGGGTCGCCACCTGCATCAAATCGTCCGTGGTGGGCAGATGCCGCAGGGGCCGCCCCAACTGAGGTCGACAGGCGATCAAGCTCTGGGTATAGGGGCTTTGGGGGGATTGAAACATCGCTGCCACTGGCCCCGACTCCATCACCCGGCCTCGGTACATCACCAACACCCGATCCGCCACCGTCGAGATCACCCCCAAATCATGGGAGATGAAGATCAATGCCACCTGTCGTTGGGCCTGCACCTGCCGCAATAGGGCCAGGATCTCCGCCTGGATGGTGACATCCAATGCGGTGGTCGGTTCATCCGCAATCAGAATCTGGGGATCCCCGGCCATGGCCAAAGCGATGCCCACCCGTTGCAATTGCCCCCCCGAGAGCTGATGGGGATAGCGGTCTAATAAGGATGGATCCAGATGCACTTCCTCAAACAGCTGCCGACAGCGGGCGGCAATCTCAGCTTTGGATAGAGACAGGGTGGCCCGCAAGGTCTCCCGCAATTGATATCCACAGGTGAACACAGGGGTCAGGGCGCTGGCGGGTTCCTGAAACACCATGCCCAAACGCCGGCCCCGCACCTGCTGCATCTGCTGATCGCTTAAACCCAACAAATTGAGCGGGGATCCCTGTTCTATCTGTAAAAGGGCTTTGCCTTGGATCTGGGCCTGTGCCGGTACCAATCCCATCAGGGCGCGGGCTGTCAAGGTCTTGCCCGATCCCGATTCCCCCACAATGCCCAGAGTTTGCCCCGCTGACAGCTCAAACGATAGATCCTCCACCACCACTGTTGGGGATCCCGCTGGGGTGGGGAAGGCAATGTGGAGATGATCCACCATCAGGAGCGGCGGCGGTGGAGAAGCATCGAGGAAACCCAACCCAGGCGACATGGACATTTCAGCTCAGGATGAAGGTGCAATGGAGGCGATTATAGACCACTACTAGCCTTGCCCCATTCAAGGGCGGATCAAATGCTCGGATCCCTGAATCACTGTGGCGGACTCGATCACATCCCCCACTTGCAGCTGATGCACCAGCTCCATACCCTCAGTTACATACCCAAAAACAGCATAGCGGCCATCCAAAATCGGCAGGTTGTTGAGGGTGATATAGAATTCTGATGTCGCAGAAGCCGGCGAGGTGGAACGAGCCATGCCAACAGCCCCTTCTCGATGCCGCAAGACCAAAGGGGCTCCTCCCAGCGTCACATCCAGAGGGGCATTGTAGCGGGGGCTATCCTCACCAGTCACCTTGATCTCGAGTGGGATCGGACGAGGACGCTGACTGCGGCTCTTGTGGGGATCCCCGGCTCTAACCACAAACGGCTCCGGATCTTTCTCCACCTGATAAAACCCCAGTTGATCCCAAAAGCCATCCTGTACCAGGCTGACAAAATGCCCCGCTGTAATGGGAGCTGCCTCGCCGTTCAGTTCTAGGGTGATGGCACCGACGCCGGCCTGGGTGGTTCTGACTTGCAAGACTACCGTTGCAGATCCAACTAACCGAGTGCGATCACCATAGGGATCCAGACTATTTCGAGCCTCTGAAGTGGTCTGAGGGTTGCTGGCCCACAGTCCTTGTGGAGACTCACGGCAACCTACCAATCCTATGCTTCCACAGCAGCTCACCACCATGATCCAGCCTGAGACAATCCTGCTTGGTCCCACCACACTATCCTTCGTTTGCTGCCCATTTCACCAGCAGCACGGTCTTCTCTTCCCTGAACCATAGCCTCAAGCTACGCCCCTCTCAAGGGGGTAAGCGCACCAATCGCTGCACTGAGCGGATCTTGAACCAGAGTTTGATGGGAACAGGCCTGTCTTCATCAGGCTGAGCTATCAGTTCTTCAGCACGCTGAGCTATCAGTGGGGATCTGTGTGTTGGGGGGTGGGGGTGCTTAGGGTAGTCTCTTCAGCCTGAGGGGGTATGGAAGAGTCTTGTCGCCCCTCACCTTCAGGGTTCTCCGGTACAGGAGGCCGGTGTCGTCTTGCCCCAAACCCAATTACCGCCAGGATCAAGGTGGCTCCTAATAAGTAAGTGCCCCCAGACGGTAACCCCGCCAAAACCAAAGCCAAGCTGCCCACCCACAGAGTCAGAGCATAGATAAACATTACTGATAGCCGTTGGGACAACCCCGCTTTGAGCAGGCGGTGGTGGAGGTGACGTTTATCCGGCTGAAAGGGAGACTGGCCTAAGCTCAGTCGCTCTAGAATGACCGTGGACATATCGAGGATTGGCACCGCCAGGATACAAAAGGGCAGGATCACAGCCAACGTAGCCGCCACTTTGGCTACCCCAATCACCCCGATCCCTGCCAAAGTAAAGCCCAAGAAATAAGCACCGCCATCCCCCATAAAAATCTGAGCAGGGTTAAAGTTGTAGCGCAAAAAGCCCAGGGATCCCCCTGCCAAGGCTGCAGCGATCATGGCCGCTGCCGGACGATCCAAAAGCAATGTCACCACCAGCATCACCACTGCCGCGATGCCCGATACGCCTGCGGCCAGCCCATCCATCCCATCCATAAAGTTGATGGCATTGGCCATCCCCACTAACCAAAGCAGGGTCACCACCAGACTGAGGATGACCGGAAACTGCCAAAGCCCCAGCATGGGCAGACCCACAAACTCAATTCGCCCCCCCCCCCACCAAGCCGCTGCCGCCACCACAAATTGCAGCAACAGCTTCACGGTGGCAGACAGCTTGAATAGATCATCTGCCAGACCAATCAAGAAAAAGAGCACCCCCCCAATGGTGACGCCCCAAAGCTCATATTCTTGCTCAGGCCCTAAG
>JBHJNR010000265.1:0-9108 GCA_050330615.1 Cyanophyceae cyanobacterium | reverse complement strand
CAAGTCGCGGGTGGACAATCCAAGACTCTAAACGGACGTGGAGGAACGCATAAGACTGGCTTGCCAGCAGCATCCGGTGAAGCGTCAACCTGTCGGGACGGCCAGCAATTGCAACTGCTCTTGTTTGTCTAAACCGAATCCCCGTCCTTCAAGGGCGGGGAGGATGTCAACTAATGGTTTGCTCCAAAAGGCGGAAAATTTGGCGCAGACTACAATGGGAAGCGCACAAAATGCCGCGTTGTGGATGGACTTGGACTCTTATGGTTGATTGGTCTTGTTTGAATCCCCTTAGTGTCCTGCTTGCTTCATGGGATCCACTGTCCCGATTAAGGCGATCCTCCCGGTTCTCCCTGGCCTTGGCGTTCATGGCTCTGGGCTTGGGATGGCACGGGATCCCGGCATCGGCCCAACTGCGCTTAGTGCCAG
Source organism: Cyanophyceae cyanobacterium (assembly GCA_050330615.1). GTDB lineage: Bacteria > Cyanobacteriota > Cyanobacteriia > Thermostichales > Thermostichaceae > JAAUUM01. Next base: position 8,682 of record JBHJNR010000265.1, on the reverse strand, counting down.
AGGCGACGGAGCAGGTCTACGCCAAGATGCCTCAACTGCCCCGTGGCAATGACTATGCCCCCACCAGCGATGCCGTGGGGCAGGGAGAAAGCACCCTCGTCCAACGCATGATGCAATACCATATGCAGCTAGCTGGTCGACCGGCCACCAGTCGGATGGATTGGCGGCTGACCCTAGCAGATTATCTTGATATCAACGAGCCAATGCTGGCCCAACGCTATCCAGGGGCCACCAGTTTGGATCCCAGCCCCTATAACGATGACAAAGCTGCAATCCAAAGCCTCAGTCGTCGAGAACGCTACGACCTAGTTGACGCTCTAGTGGCTTCGTTAGGAGGGGATCCCACCCCAGGAATACTCTATATTCCTGACCTATCAGAACCTGGGTCTGTGGCCCCCCCACCAGCCGTGCAAGATATTCGGTTGCCTCAGCCTGGGGGGGCAGATCTACTCCGGATTAATTAATTGCCGGATCAATTAAAGGTGGCGTTAAAGGTGAAGTGAATTCAGGTTGATGCATTCACCAAGACCTAGATTCAGAGTTCTTTTGAACTCTTGCCCATGGGTAATCTATGGCAAACCTAAGCTTTTGCACCTAAGCTTTTGCACCTAAGCTTTTGCTCGGAAGCGACGCTTCTTCCGCCGCGCGATGGCCTTGCGCTTAGCCTTTTCGAGGGGGGTTTCAAAGTGACGGTTCTTCTTCATGTCCGAGAAGATGCCAGCCTTGGAGACCTGCCGCTTAAATCTCCGCAAGGCGGATTCGATATTTTCGTTCTCACCCAAAATGACCTGAGTCATGCTGTCTTATCCTCACTATAAGTAAAGTCACACATCGGTCTAGAGCCTCTGCCCCTTTTCGCTCCAAGCCAAAAATTGGCTCTCAGCAGAGACTAAGACAGCGACACCAAGTGCCACAGACAGAGCCATCCATCGCTAAAAGCCTGTTTTAGTCTTAGGTGTTTAAGAGATTCTAAAGGTGATTCAGAGTCTAATCATCCGATCAGACTCTGATCAAATACAGCCTACCTTTGAGCAAAGGATCCCAATCACAAACCTAAAGGTTGAGTATCAAGCCTTGCTCACAAAGCAGCTAATCAATAGCGGCCATTGCCTTGGCGACGGTTGTTATCCCAGCCACCGCCACCACCACCACCGCCGCCAGAGGGACGGTTGTTCTCGCGGGGGCGAGCTTTGTTGACTCGCAGATCACGGCCCATCCATTCTGCACCGTCTAGCGCATCAATGGCGGCTTGCTCTTCGGCATCTGTGGCCATATCCACAAACCCAAAGCCGCGCATCCGGTTGGTTTCACGGTCTACGGGCAATTGCACCCGCTTGACAGTGCCATATTCCGAAAACACTTCTGTAATATCCTGCTCAGAGGCCTGATAGGACAGATTTCCAACGTAGATTGACATCGACAACTCCATGAAGAAAAATAACGAGAATCGAGGAATCGGAGCGTGGACATCAATCTGACAGAAATCAAGCTGACCAAACCCAACGTAGCACCGAATGTCGTCTCACCTTTGTCATTATAGGTGTCTGGTCAGGCTTAGCCAAGTCTTTTTGACTTAGATTCTTGTTGTCTTTTTGCTGTTTTTGTTAAGGATTGCGGGTGACTCCTGATGCATCTTGTGGCAGGTGGGAGATCTATCTCTATATAAGAGTCTTTACTGTTCTGGATCTGGCAGGGAATCCACTTCATTGATGCGGCCTGTGAGGGGAGAACTAGCACTGGCATAAGATTTAACAGGGATCCGTCCTGCTTGTTGAGCCAATCGCCCTGCTTCAGTCGCCATGGCCATTGCCCGTCCCATTGCTGCCGGATCGGTAGCCTGGGCTATCGCCGTGTTGATCAACAGGGCATCTGCCCCTAGTTCCATCGCCTGTGCTGCCTCAGAGGGCACGCCGATGCCAGCATCCACCACCACAGGAACGCTGGATTGCTCCACAATGATGCGAATAGCGGCGGCGGATTGTAGCCCTTGGCCCGATCCAATTGGGGATCCCAGTGGCATCACAGTGGCACAGCCGATCTCCTGCAACCGTAACGCCAGCTGAGGATCGGCATTGATATAGGGCAAAACCGTAAAGCCCTCGGCAATCAGTTGCTTGGCCGCCTCAAAGGTGCCAATGGGATCCGGCAGAAGATAGCGGGCATCGCTGATCACCTCTAGCTTGACAAAAGAATTGTCCACCTGCCCCAGCACCGATTGGGCCATCTCCCGGCCTAGGCGAGCCACTCGAACCGCGTCTTCGGCGGTCTTGCATCCAGCAGTATTCGGCAGGAGCCACAGCTTTGACCAGTCCAGCGCTTCTAGCAGGCCAATATGCCCCGGAGCTTGGGTTTGGATCCGCCGGATCGCCACGGTGACAATCTCGCAGCCGCTGGCGGCAATCGCCTCTTGCATCTGCTCCATACTGCGGTATTTGCCCGTACCCACCATCAGCCGCGATCGGAACGCTCGCCCACCAATCACCAAAGGATGGGGATCCGTTGTTGGGGCGGGGGGAGTCAAGGAAAGGGAGGGAGCCATCTGGGTCATAGCAATGGGACGGAGGGAGTAAAGGAATAGGGGGGGATGATCAACACTTGATTGAGCTGAACTAGCGACCAGCTGGCCTAGTCAAAAGCCTTCCATCAGGCTGTAAATCAAGCTTTGCAAGCAATGTCACTGAGAACGAAGCTCCAGGGTCTACAAATCGTTGCAAAGGGCCACAATCAGGGACTCAGGAGAGATGATAGTCCCTATCGTGCCCCTTCTGAGATCACCCACGTCTTAGATCACTCAGGTTTTCACGTATGCTTGTGCTCTGCTTGCTGAGTGGGGTTGTTGAACTCCCGATACTTTCATTGTAAACGTGAGCCGTGACCCAGAATGCCCTGTCCCCACCATTACCCCTGAGCTTGTCAATCTTGGAGCAGGTCTTTGGGATCCCTTATTTCCGGGATGCACCGGAGGGGGATTTGTTGGATGAACTGGTGGGGACGATCCTGTCCCAAAACACCAGTGATACCAACAGTCGTCGGGCTTTTGAGGTGCTAAAACAGCGATATGCCACCTGGGAGAGCGTGTTGAATGCGGATCCCGATCAGCTGGAGGAGACCATTCGGGCGGGTGGATTAGCTGCCATTAAGAGCCGCCGGATCCAGGTCATTCTGCAAGAGATTCAAGAGCGGGAGGGATCCCTCAGTCTGCACCGCCTGAGTACTGTCTCCAATCAAGAGGCGATGAAGTATCTGCTCTCCCTCAAGGGGGTGGGGTGCAAGACTGCGGCCTGTCTGTTGATGTTTGGCTTGGGGCGCGATCTCTGTCCCGTGGATACCCATGTTCATCGGGTTGCCAATCGTCTCGGCTGGGTCAAGACCCGGCAGCCCGACCACACCTATGAGGCCTTACAAGATCAGATCCCGGTGGGTAGAGCCTACAGCCTACATATCAATCTGATCCGCTTGGGTAAGATTGTTTGTACTGCTCGTCAACCCAACTGTACCCATTGTCCTTTGGCGGCTTATTGCCCATCGGCAGGCATCAGCTAACAGGCATCAGCTAATGGGATCCCTTATCTTGTCCATGACGCTCAGTTGATCAAGCCGCAACTTGGATACTATGGGCAGCACGCTTGTAGGCTTCATCCAAGGTTTCAGCCAGGGTGGGATGCACATGAATCAATGTGGCCAGTTCCTGTACTGTGGCCCGGCGGGAGATGGCTTGGGCCGATTCATGGATCAGATCAGCCGCATGGGATCCGAAGATATGCACTCCCAGCAACTCGCCGGTTTTTTTATCAAAGATCAGCTTAACAATGCCATCGGTCTCTTTGGAGGCCACCGCTTTGGAGTTGCCGCCAAAATAGGTGCGAACGGTGCCCACCTCATAGCCCTCTTCTTTGGCCTGAGGCTCTGTCAGCCCCACGAAGCCCATTTCGGGATGGGTGAACATGGCGGCGGGGATGCTGCGGTAGTCCATGTGGGAGACCTGGCCACAGATGTTGTTCACCGCCAGGATCCCTTGGGCGGAGGCAGTGTGGGCCAGCATCATCTTGCCGGTGGTATCCCCAATCGCCCAGACATGGGGCAGATCTGTGGCCATGCGGGAATCGACCGGAATAAAACCCCGTTTGCCGGTGTCAAGGCCCAGGGCATCTAAGCCCAATGCTTTGCTGATGGGGACTCGCCCGGTGGCGACTAGACAGGCATCCACCTCTAGGGTCTCGCCGTTGGAAAGCTCGATCCGGACGGGATCCCCAGGGGTGATTTTTTGGGCTAGCACTCCAGCATAGGTTTGAATATTACGGGGCTTGAGTAGCACCCGCTGAGCCATGCGGGCAATATCGGGATCAAAAGCGGGCATCAAAGTGGGCAAGGCCTCGATCACAATCACCTGGGATCCCAAGGCCGTGTAGACATCCGCAAATTCTAGGCCAATATAACCACTGCCAATGATGGCCAGAGTTGGAGGCACCCAGTCCAGCCTGACCCCATCATCGCTGGTGTAGACAGTCCGGCCATCCAGGGTGACCCCAGGGGGGACAAAGGGGGCAGATCCGGTGGCCAAAATCACATCTTGGGCGGTGTAAACCTGGGATCCCTCGGGGGATGTCACCTCGACCTTGACCCCTTCAGCCGTCGCTGAGACGAGTTTGCCGGATCCCGTCAGGATATCCACCTTGAGCTTTTGCAGGGTTTTGGTCATGTCATCACGAATCTTGCCCACCACCGTAGCTGCATGGGCTGCGATTATCTTGGGGTCGACGCTGACCGAGCCAACAGAGATGCCAAATTCATCCGCTGAGGCCACTTCACGGATCCGGCCTGCTGCTGCCAGAAGAGCTTTAGAGGGGATACAGCCTCGGTTGATGCAGGTGCCCCCCATATCGCCAGATTCAATGATGGCCACCTTGAGGCCCCGTTCCACCGCATGAAGAGCTGCGCCATGACCACCGACTCCGGCCCCAATGATGATCAGGTCATAGTCAAAGGAGGATGCCGAAGACAGTTCGTTGGCTGATACTGGGTTTGCGCTCATGGGTTCTAGGCTCACAATTCAACAGAAACAAAGACACGGGGTACACTTGCCAAATCGATCATCAGCTCGATCATGAGATCTATTATCAGCACAAAGCTCTCCCCTATTAAAAAAGTCTTAAGACCCAGCCTCGTAAAAAGCATAATCCAACCGTAAACGACCTAAAGACTTTGCGTCAGGGTCAGCCTTCGCTAATCTGGTGGAGTGTTGAAAAGAAGGTCGCTAACTTTTTGCCGATACTCAGCATGATTAGCCCCAGACACAATCACATCCTGTATTCAAACCACCTGTACTCAAACACCAGGAGTCCTCATGAACTCATTTGTGCTGATGGGAGAGGTTGCCAGCCAGCCTGAGCTGCGCTTCACCCCCGACGGGTTGGCGGTGGCATCCATGTTGGTACGCTTTCCCGCCTCAAAACAAGATGAGGATCCCTATGAGATTCGGGTGGCCAGCTTCGGCGACTTGGCCCAATCTGTCACCGATACCTGCAAAGTGGGGGATGTGGTGACCGTTGAGGGCGAATTGCGCATGAACACGGTGGAACGAGATACCCGCAAAGAAAAAGTGGCTGAGGTGATCAGTCGGCGGATTTATCCCGGTGGCCAAGGGATGTCTGTTGCTTTAGACTCCAGCCCCACCCAGGATGCCTCTGGGGATTCATCGCCCGCTCCTATCTCATCTGCCCCTGTATCAACCGCTCCAGCCCCGCGACCTGTCCCTCGCTCCTATGTCCCCCCCACTTCCGCAGACGAAGATCTGCCAGGCCTGGGATCCGCTGATGAGATCCCCTTTTGAGCAGGGTCGTGAATAGCGGTATCCTCGGGCAGTCTCATCAGCAGCGGCCCATCAGGATCCAGCATCCCCTCGTGGGCCATGTGCCCCTTCTGTTGTTGGCTGGGGTTCATGGCGATGAGATCGAAGGGATCCGTCTGGTGGAGCAGTTGATGGCGGATTCTTTGGTTCTACAATTGCCCACAGGTGTGGATCTCTGGGTGATTCCTTGCCTTAACCCCGATGGACAGGCGCTTCAGCAGCGGTGCAATGGCCGTGGGGTCGATCTCAACCGCAATCTGCCCAGCCGAGATTGGATCCCAGAAGTGCTCAATCCTCGCTATCCGCCTGGCCCAGCGGCTGGCTCCGAGGTGGAGAATCAGATCTTGGTGCAGCTGATCGAGACGCTAAAGCCTCGCGCTATTTTTTCGATTCATTCTGCCTTTACCGACCGCTGCATCAATATCAATGGCTCAGCTCAAGACAAAGATGAAAGCCCTGTGGACGAGATTGCCCGTGCCATGGCTGACCACAGCGGCTATCCCATCACCACCGATATTGGCTATCCCACGCCGGGATCCCTGGGCACTTGGGCTGGATATGAGCGAGGGATCCCGACCATCACCTTGGAGATTCCGAGAGGACAGGATCCAGACTTGGTCTGGCAAGAGCATGGCAGAGCGCTGTGGGCTGGGTTACGACAAGCCTTTACCTGTGCAAATGCCAGTGCAAATGGGCCTGAGGATTCCTGACGGGGAATCGGTCTTTAAATCCCATGAGGTAACAAGAGGATTTTCAAATAAATAGCCTGGGTCCCTGTCTCAGATCTGGAGTGTGCAGCTTAGCCCCTTGAATCAGGACAGCAAGGTGTGCGAAGTAGTTTATGGTTGAAGGGATCCACTGCCCTTTATGATTTTTGAGCAAGGCAGACGCGAGGATAGAGCCGTGCAAGTCGCCCTAGACTACTACCGAATGTTGATGGTGCCCATCCAAGCGGATGAGCCAGAAATTGAGCGTGCCTACCGAGAACGGAGCGCGTTACCAGAAGAAGAGGCGTTGCCCTCCTCCCTTTGGCTGCGGTTCTCGACCCAAGCGGTGGATGCTAGAAGCCGATTGCTGGAGGATGCAATCATGGTGCTGCTCAATCCTGAGCATCGCCGGGAATACGACAATCAGTTGACCGCTGCTAACCCTCATTTGGATGTTGAGGAGGGGTTGTTGCCGGGTGCGCTGATGATCCTTTGTGAAACAGGTGAGTATCAATCGGCGCAGTCTTTGGCAGAAACCCTTTTGAACCAAGGGTATGCCTTCACCGAAGATGCTGTGTTAACCATTGCGCTGGCCCGCTTGGAAATGGGGCGCGAAGCTTGGAAGGCGGGATCCTGTGAGACGGCGGCCCAGTGGCTGCAAAATGCCCTAGCTGAATTGCAGGAACATCAACATTTGCCAGAATTGCAAGCAGAAATCTTGGCGGATTTAGGCAAGCTGCGCCCCTATCGGATTTTGCAACTGGTGGAAAAGGATCCCGGTGCAGAGGCCAATGGAGAGACAACGGCATCTGGGCGGCAACAGGGGTTAGGCCTTTTGCAAGCCATGTTGCAGGATCGGCAGGGGATCGAAGGGGCGGGTCAGGATGGCTCAGGACTGGGAACCGAGGATTTTCTGCGCTTTGTCCAACGGGTGCGCCGACACATGACGCTGGAGGAGCAGGAAGCCTTGCTGGCCCCTGAGATTGAACGCCCTTCCTTTGTGGCCCTCTATCTGGCGGCCCAAGTGCAGTTGGCGGCAGGCTATGCCAAACACGAGCCCAGCCGGGTCAAAAAAGCCCAAGCCCTGCTATCTCGGCTGGCCCGCGATCAAGATGTGGGCTTGGAGCAGGCGGTCAGCGCCCTGCTATTAGGGCAAACCCAAGAGGCGGTGCGGTATTTGAAGGAGACCCAGGATGCGGATGCCCTGGCCTTTATGGAGAGCCATTCCCAGGGATCCCCGGATATCCTGCCAGGGTTATGCCGCTACAGCGAAAAATGGTTTGAGGAGGAGATCTTCCCAGAAGTGCGGCAGCTCCATCCCGACAACGCGACGTTGCAGGCTTATTTTGACGATCCTCAGGTGCAGTCCTACCTTGAGCAGATGAGTGCCACCCCGTCTACAGCGGTTGCTCAGGCCCCTGTTCGACCACTGGATGAGTCTGGTGCCCGCAATGGCATCAAGATGGCAAATATGGCCGAACTCCGGCCCATGGCTCCGGCGGCTCCTCGGGCCACAGTCCCCACATCCCCAATCGGAACAGCACTCGAGGGATCCCCGCCTGTGGTCAGAAGCGCCCAGCGGGATGCCCGTGGCAGTAGCATCACCCGTCGCCCCTCCTCTCAAGAGATGGGCACTCCTCGGATGTCTGACTTGCCCGCCCTGGCTCCGGGGGAAGGCCCCAACAATGGTGGACAAGAGCCACCTCGGGATCCCCGTGCCTTTCCCGCTTCGATGCGCCCCCACATAACTGCTCGGCGGTCGCGACAACCTCAACCCACCATTCCCCCTCTGCTCAAGGTGTTGGGCTTGATGACAGTGGTGGTGATCTCACTGTTGGTAATCTGGCAACTCTTACGGGCCCTCTTTACAGTGACGCCGCCACCGCTACCGCCGGAACAACCGCAGGTGGAGCTCGATCAGCCCCCTATCGCGTTAGACCCAGACACCCTTGATGCTCCGGATCCCACCCCAACCCCTTCCCTGATTCCAGCTCCGTGGAACACGGCACAACAGGTACGGGTGGTGACCCCCAGTGGTCTGCGGGTACGCTCCACCCCTGACATCCAAGGGGCTGTCGTAACAGTGGCACCTCCCCAAACACTCTTGCCGGTTTTGGAGGCTCAGTT
>JBHJNR010000264.1:0-2057 GCA_050330615.1 Cyanophyceae cyanobacterium | reverse complement strand
GCCCAGAACACCTTGAGGATCTCAGCAGCTTTGTGATTTGGCTTTGTTATAAAGAGGTATCGCTGTCTATCGGTCTACAAGCGTATGTGCATCTGCATCCACTGCCACTACGTTGATAGCTGCACCACCTACTATGCGGTTGAGCAGCAGCATCAACAGCCCCACTTGACAGAGTCCCCAACCTTTGAGGCCACACAACCCCAAATCAATGTCAACATCCGTAAGGGAGGTACTGAAATGGAATGGGATGTGGTGGGTTGCGAGAGTTTTACGTCAGAACCCCACAAGTGGGCTCGTCTACGTCCATTGGAGGCCGTTCCTACCTAGCAATTGCCCGCTAGACGTTCACCCGCTAGACGTTGAGAGGAAACAACCCAATTGACCTCACAATTCATCAATCAAAGTTGGGATCAGTAATCCTCGTCCTCACCCTCGTCATCTTCATCACTATCCTCATCACTGGGATCTGGCGTCACAAAAAAGCCATTGCCAGTATCCCGTTGCTCTCCTGCCGTTTCGGGTACAGGCCAATCTTCATTTTGCCCCCCCACAACAACCCGGAGGAGGCCAGATAGATACTCTTTTTGTAGTGTGGTCAATGCCCCGAGCAGAACATCGAGAGCTATGGCATCAGCGGTACCCAGATCAAACCAACAGCGGCCCCAATTGCGGTGGTAGTCCACCTGGCCCATGTTGTGCATGAGTGCCGGTAAGGGATCCTGTTCGGGGCGATAGTCCAAATAGCTGAGATCCACCCCAGCATCCTGTGCCACCAAGGTTTCGGCATTAAAGCCCCCCAGCATCCCCAAGGTATACCAAGCATCCAAGACCTGTTCTAGATACTGGCGCTCGGCCTGGGTGGGGGTTTCTTCAAACTCCATCCACAGCCACAAGTTAAACCAATCACACTCACGAAATTCAATCTGCATCAGGTCTCTGGATCCTCGTTGAGGGATTCATCTGCTTCATTATCATTGCTGGAGTTGGATCCATTGGCCAGGGGTCGAAAGGTGCCCAGCAGGGTTTCGATCTCGTCATAATCAGCCCGCTCCAGTTGAGCAATCTCGGGCTGCTGTGGGCTGCGGCCATAGGCTTGGTTGCCCCCAATCCCAAAGGTCAACTCCACAGGTTCCGCCTGATTGAGTCGCTCTAGGGTCACTATCAAGCGAGGCTCTGCCAGGGCACGCCGGGCCACTGAGTTCCCTTCAGGCACAAAGCTTGTGGCTTGCAGAGCTGACAGGGCCTGCCAAAAGCTATTCAAAGACACCAGCCGTTCGGGCTGATCAGATACTTCCCACTGGCCAGGATGATCCAAGGACGGCAACAATGTGCGATCCAGCGCTGGATTCTGGCTGCTGGCAATGGTCAAGCTAGAGATATCTGTCAGATCAAGGCTGACCAAGGCCTGGCTGCGCAGTTTCGTCAGGTCTGGGGTGAGGGCAGCAAAAGTGGCATCAGAAATCGTTGCCACCGCTGGGGATCCGGAGGTCAGGACGTAGTGCTGGCCATTGGGAGCCGGGGATCCCAACGAGATGATAGCGGTTTCAGCCGATTCGCCCTCGATCTCAGGCCGTAGCGTCAAAGTGACAGTGACGGAGGGATCCTCAAGGCCTAACTCTGCCAGATCGATAGACTCATCCGCCTGGGTTTCCGCCACAAAACTGGCCGCCTGCAAACTGGTCAAAGGGGTAACCAGGGCACTAACCACTGTCTCGTCAGCCGGCCGTAGCTCAGGGCTGATGATTTGCCAGCGGTCATCGTCAAAATTTAATTCAATCACCTGGTCGGTCTGAGCAATCTCAATTGACTCCAGCCGAGCTGGCCGAATGCTGAGAAGTTGTTTGTTGCGGAGCTGAAACAGGCTGGGGGCCAAGGCCGATCGCTCTCCACTGGCAATGGTGACCACGCGGCCAGCTTCGGTCATGGCATTGCCGTCTCGCCGCTTGCCTTCACTGCGGCCTTCAACACGATCGCAAATGACGGCGAGTATGTCGCCCCGAACCTGATCCTCGAAGCCCGCAATTCGCGCCCGCCGCGTCGCCGCGTCATGGCCGCCC
>JBHJNR010000263.1:0-13866 GCA_050330615.1 Cyanophyceae cyanobacterium | reverse complement strand
GAGGCCGGATCCAGGGGGGGACAGTCGAAGCCCTAACCCGCACTGTTGGCCGGATCCGCAGTGTCGATGAACTGCGCACTTTTCGCGTCACTTCGGACAATGGATCCCAAGTTTTGCTGACGGACTTTGCCCAATTGCAGGATGAGCCCGCTCCCCAGCAGGTACAGGTCAACCTCAACGGTAGTCCGGCCATCAAGCTCAGCATCCAAAAACAACCGGAGGCCAATACCATCGCGGTGGTGGAAGGGATTCAACGGCGATTAGATCAGTTACGGCAAACGGGACTGTTGCCGGAGGATGCTGTCATCACCGCCACAACCGATGAATCCCGCTTCATTCGCAGCTCTATTCAAAATGTGGCCCTCTCTGGTCTGTCGGGGGCGATCCTGGCGGGCATCGCGGTACTGCTGTTTTTGGGATCCCTGCGTCAGACGTTCATCGTGGTGGTGGCGATTCCCTTGGCCTCTCTGATGGCGGTGATCTTGATGGGCTTGTTTGGCCTTTCCATCAACATCATCAGTCTGGGCGGGCTGGCCCTCGGGGTGGGCATCGTGGTGGATAACGCCATCGTCATGCTGGAAAACATCGCCACAGGCACCGCCGGGATCCCTCGTGATCAAGGATCCCCACGCCAGTATGCCGAGCAGATCTTGGATCAATCCGAGCGCAGCAGCCGTGAGCTAGAATCCGCTCTGCTGGCTTCTACGGCCACCAATTTGGTCTCTGTGTTGCCCTTTTTATTGATCGGCGGCTTTATCTCCCTGATTTTTAATGAGCTGATCTTGACCATCAGCTTTGCGGTGGCGGGATCCCTGGTGGTGGGGCTGACGGTGGTGCCAATGCTGACCTCGCGGCTGCTGACCATTCGCCGCAGTAGCGGTATCAGCCGCCTTTGGATCCTGCAACGGTTCAACTGGGGGGTGCGTTCCGGCACGTTTGCCTATCAGAGCGTCTTGGCCAAGCTGTTGCGACGTCCCATTCTGGTGTTGCTGACGGCCATGCTGTTTTTGGGAGGCAGCAGCATCTGGATGGTGGGGCAACTCAACCAAGAACTCCTGCCCCGGATCAGCACGGGCCAGGTGAGATTCTTTGGCAGCTTTCCGCTGGGCACCACCTTTGGCCAAAATCAGCGGGCTATGGCGGCGGTGGACGAGATCATCCAGGCTCAGCCTGAGACAGAATACGCCTTCACCATTGCCGGGGGATCCGCCTTTGGCAGCAACCTGAGCGAAAATCCCCGCCGAGGCACCAGCGAGATCACTCTGGTTCCGGGCACTAATGTCGGTGAATACGTTGATCGGGTCAACCAAGCCCTGGGATCCCTCAATCTGGTGAATACGCGGCTGCGGGTCTCCCCAGGCAGTGTCCGAGGGCTAAGTGCCCGTAACTCTCCCGTTAATGCAGATGTGGATGTGGTGTTGCAGGGCAATGATGCGGCAGCTCTAGCCCGAGCAGGCGAACAGGTGCTGGCTGCGCTAGATGAACAGGGATCCCTGGCCCGCTATCGACCGGATGGGGATGAGAGCCAAGCGGAAGTGCGGATCGTGCCGGATTGGGAGCGAGCTAAGCCGTTGGGGCTGACCCCCCAGAGCATCGGGCGGGTGGTCAGCACGGCTCTGCAAGGCTCCACCGCCACCCAACTACAACAGGGCAACCAACTGATCGATGTGCGGGTGCAACTGGCGGAGGGATCCATCACCCAGCCGTCGCAGTTGTTGCAGGTGCCCCTGTTTGTGCAAAATGGCCAGCCGGTGCGCCTTGGGGATGTGGCCCGCCTGGAGGAAGGATTGGCCCCCAGCGAGATTCCCCGCATCAATCAACGGCAGGTGTTTATCATCGTTGGAGATCGGCTGGATGGGGTCTCTCAAAATGCCGCCATCGCCGAGGCCAATGAGATTGTGGCCAGCCTAGAGCTACCCGCAGGGGTGACGGTTTTGCCCAGTGGGGCGGCAGAGACCAATCAGGAATTGCGCAACTCCCTGATCCTACTGGGATCCCTGGCGGCGTTCTTGGTGTTTGTGGTGATGGCGGTGCAGTACAACTCCCTCATCGATCCGCTGGTGATCATGCTGACGGTGCCCTTAGCTCTCTCGGGCGGGATCGCCGGATTATTTTTCACCAATACAGCGGTCGGGGCAACGGTACTGGTGGGGGCGGTGCTACTGGTGGGGATTGTGGTCAACAACGCCATTTTGTTGGTGGAATTAGCCAACCAAATCCGCATCGAGCAGGGGCTGACCTACAAACAGGCGATGGTAATGGCCGCTCCCCAACGGCTGCGACCGATTTTGATGACCACCGTGACCACCGTCTTGGGTCTGTTTCCGCTGGCTCTGGGCATTGGTGAGGGATCCGAACTGTTACAACCGTTGGGAGTGGTAGTCTTTTCGGGTCTTTCCCTCGCCACACTGCTCACCCTCTTTGTCATTCCCAGCGTCTACGTGCTGCTGCATGGACTATTGAGCCGGGATCCCGATGATGATGACGGACTTACGGCGGACTCTGAGCAGGAAGATCCAGCCGCATCAGGCCAGCTGCTATTACAGGGATCCTCCCTCAGTACCAAGAGTCTGCCCGCTAATACCAAAGGCACCCTGTAGGGATCCCATCGGCAACTCTCAACGTCCCATCTTCTGTCACCGCAATACTCAGAGGCCATTGCATCTCAGGGATAGTAATCTCTTCTACCGCCCCAGCCGAAGAAACTCTCCGCAAGCGCCCTTCACCTGTACTGGGAACCCGGTCGCTGAACCACAACTCACTGCCTCTGGCTGCCAACCCTCGCCCGTTGACCAACCCATCCACCACCACTTGTCTGGTGGGATTAAACCACAGCAGTTGTCGGTCTGTGATCACCACCGGATCCCCGCTTCTTAACCCCACGCCATAGGGGGCGCGGATCCCTGAAGCGATCATCTGCTCTTGCCCTGTAGAACTAATTCGACTTAAGGATCCGATTCGTTGGAGATTGTTGAAGAGGAAGAAGATCCTGTTGACATTGTTGTGTTTGACTACCCAGATATCCCCTTGGGGATCCACTGTGATGCCCCACAAAGGTTGGCCTAGATTTGCTATTTCTCTCACCTGACCGGATGGAGAAATACTCAGAAGTTGACCCCGATTATTGGTGACAAGAATCTGGTCTCCAGACACCGCTACACCAAAGGGTTGATGCAGATTTGTCGCCACAACAATGACAGATCCATCGGGTCTGACTCGCAAAAGTTGACTACCTTGGTTGTCCACCACCAACACATCTTCTCCCTGCATGGCTAGTCCCGTTGGGGATCCCAGTCCGGTAGCCAGGATGCTGCTTTCTTCTACAGGATCCTCTTCTTCAACTTCATCATCACCAGGATCATCATCGGGCACTTCAATCTCTTCGTCAGGCAGCACCTCCAGTGGGGTTTCTGGAATCTCCACCTCCAAGTCTGCAAAAGTGGCCACGAGCCGTACATCGCCCAGCACTGCCACATCCAACACGCAATCTTGCAACACAGCTAACGGGATCCCAGCGGCTAAACAGACTGCCTCGGCTTCTTGCTGTTGCTGAGGATCCAAAGGTTCTGGCGGCCCATCGGGATAGCCACTTTCGGGAGCTTCATCGCTGAATAGGCTCTCACCCGTTTGCACCCGCCAACTTTCTCCAAACTGGCTATAAAACGTCTCAAACTCCACTGGAGCTGGGAAGATATCTCCAAATCGGCTCTGGATATCATCACTGGGATCCCCGTTCAAACAAGGTACAGGGACAAAAAATGACGGGGAGCAAAGAAAGGTAGGGCTGGAGGGGATTTGACAAGGTCAAGGGTGAGGAGGTGAGCTAAGAATTACCACACCCCTAGCATCCACCTCCTCATGCATGAGATTATCCGAATTCAAGCCGCCCTTCGCCCTCATCTACCTTGGCATGGTGCTCGATTGACTTTTCTGGCCCTCTTCCTGGTTGCCTTATTTCGAGTAGAAACCGTTAACTTGGACAAGTTGGCCTCTGTTTTTGCCAATCAGGCTCAGAGTGCCTCTAGCCACAAACGGCTGACCCGCTTCTTTCGAGGCTTTGCCGTAGATTTTGATGCTATTGCCCGAGCCGTCGTCAGTTGGAGTCAGATCCCACAGCCTTGGACATTGAGTCTAGACCGCACCAACTGGTCATTGGGGTCAGTCCATTTCAATATCCTGATGCTGGGCATTGTCCACGAGGGAGTAGCTTTTCCCCTCTTGTGGACGATGTTAGATAAGCGCGGCAACAGTAACAGTGACGAGCGCATGGATCTATTAGAACGCTTTGAGAGCCTCTTCCCTGATGCCCAGATTCGCTGTCTGACGGCTGACCGAGAGTTTGTCGGTCAAGAGTGGTGCAGCTTTTTGCTGTTGCCCAAGGCGATTCCCTTCCGCCTCCGACTACGCCACAGTGACCGCATTAGCTCTCGCACGGGCCAACGGCAACAGAAGGGGGAGCGGGTTTTTGCCAACCTGAAGGTGGGTGAACAGCGAGTGCTGTCGGGCAAGCGATGGGTATGGGGTCGTCGAGTCTACGTGGTCGCCACCCGCTTGGAGAATGGCGAGTTGCTGATTCTAGCCACTGACCGCCACCCCCAGACGGCGTTAGCGGATTACCGCTTGAGATGGGGGATTGAGACGTTGTTTGCCGCCCTCAAGACCCGAGGATTCAACCTCGAATCCACCCACTTTTGCCACCCTGAGCGGCTCAGCAAGTTAATCGCACTGCTCTCTTTGGCCTTCTGTTGGGCCATGTTGAGCGGGATCTGGCAACACCAACAGCACCCAATTAGGCTGAAGGCCCATCAGCGCCGAGCCAAAAGCCTATTTCGTTATGGCTGTGACTTTCTTCGGCGTACTTTCTGCGACTTCTCCCTACGACCCTCTGAATTCAATCAGGCACTACAACTTTTGTCCTTGTACTGAGCCGTTCAAATTACCCAGCAACCCCTCTAGATTATTTTGTCGAAATCCTGGCACGAGCACCGACACATCAAAGGCATTGTTAAATTGATATTTGCTGGCTCGTATTTGTTCGCCAGTGGGGGATTGCAAGGTATAACGGTCTATTGGATTGATGGCGGCAAGATGAAGCAGTATCCCGCCATCGGCAAAGTCTAGTCGCTCGCCAAAGTCCAGGAAAGTGGGCTGTCCATCCACAAACATGTCGATATCGGAGTCTCCAGGCCGCAGGGTGATAATGTGCTCTCCCAGGCGTACCGCCAAAGCGTTGTTGATGGCAATGCGAAAATTCACACCTAGAGATAGTTGTCGGGTTTGAATCTCAAATTGCCCGTCAAAAGAACGGGTCAAAATGAAATCTCCCCGACCATGAAAGTCATAGGCCAATCGGTCAAAGGTATACAAATGGGGATCCCCAAAACTGCCCGCTCCACTGCAAAAATCGGGATCCAAGCATTGCCCAAATTCAGGGTCTGGAACGGGATCCTCAGTAGGCTCTGGCTCTGGAGTGGGTTCCGGTGTAGGAGTAGGAGTAGGGCAAGGTATTGGGGGGAGGCGATCGCAGATGCCACACTCATCACATACCACTCGTGGACGTTCTTCACAGTCTGAGGGTAGGGGAGGTGGCGGAGGAGGAACATTTGCAGAGCTGCTAACACGGAGAACGGCGGTTGTGTCGGCAGGCTGAAAGACATTGGTAGAGAGATTCAGATCAAAGACTGCTTGCCGTCCCAATCTGGAAAGATTTGTAGAAAATAAGTCAACAGCGGGATCCCTTACAGTCACTGGCACACCTGATTTGGCCGCAGCTACATAGCCCAATTCGGGATCCCGCCAAGCAATCCAATAATCATCAGCCTGAATTGCAGAAGTTTGGGAGGCAATAAATATCGGTGAACTGAGAGGAGTGAACTGGGATCCTGAGGTATCTGTAGAGCGAGATAAAACCACGGGATCCACTTGGGGCTGGATCCCGACTGGACTGGAGACGCCACAGCCCATGCACAGCAAAAGCAGGGATCCAAAGACCAGAAAATACTGAATGGTTTTGGTGATGGTTTTCATCTTTGTCTCTTGATTTTGCTGTGTTTTTAGTTAAGGAATATTTTTGTATCTGAGGCTATGCTTTCTTCTTTGGGTATTTAAATTCATTTACATCAATTTCACATTCTTCAGAAAGTTCATCTAGCTTATTATCAAGAATCGTTGGAGACCATGACTTTTGGAACTTTTTAATTATCTCTAGAGTTAGCATCAGTTTTTCTGGTTTAATTTCTATTAGCAATGTAGATTTCGGAATAGATCCAAGGCGAGTGATGATTTCCATTGCCTCATCGCAATACTTTTTTGTTTCATTCATGGATTCTACTGCAATATCAATATCATCATTATGTGAATAATCTCTTTTCAGGTTAATCCCTTTGGCAAGGTAGTAAAAAGAATCGTCTATATCATCAGTATTCCATACCCATATGCCCCCTTCTTTATATCCCCAATGATTGTTTGATATTTCTAAGAATCCATTTCTAGAAAAAAACTCTTTAAGGTTCTCAGGGCTAATGTTGTGAGCCGAGTAAAGGAAAAAAGGGTATTTCATCGAACCAAACCAACTAAATCGCCAATTGTTCTTACAACCAGACCCCCGATGTTAACAATATCTACTTCTGCCCTTGGTGTATAACTAGGTGCAAATAATGCAACAGGTTTACCTTCTGGATTGACGTCGCAGTTTGTTATTTTTGTTCTTATAGAAGGGAGTTTTCCATTTTCAGAGATTGTCACTTCAATGATCGCTTCTCTAGTCTCTATATCAATGTCTGTAATAGAGCCTGTTCCAGGAGGTACTTTTCTCCCATATGAAATTAACTCAATACCACTTTCCAGCAACTGCTGAGCCACTTCTGCCTGAAATCTAATACCTCGTTGGCTGCTTAATAAGTCTCTCTGGATCCCTTCAAGAATCTCTTGTTGAGTTTGATTTGGAGGATACAGGGGGTTTGACGGATCACAAGTTGGTGGGGGACCGGGTGGCGGGGTGCATTGTCCACCGTTGTCACCCGGATCCGTTTGTGGATCCTCATCTTCCTCCCCTCCCGTCAAATCATCAATGGTTTGTATAACCCTCTGGGCATCAACATTGAGCACCTGTGGCACAGGATCCCCTAATCGCAGCCCTGACAGGTCGGGTTGGCTCGCTTCGTTGAGGGCAATGAATGCACCCACTCCTATCGTCAAAATTGCTGCCGGAATCAACAACGCTGGTGCCGCAATGAGCACTTTGATCCCCGTAATCGTGATGAGCACTGCTGTTGTTATCTGCACATCTAGTGGAGGATCTGCTAAACGAGCTACATCGGCTCCCTCCGCAGAGACTTCTGTACTCCCGACATAGCCCAGTTGGCCCACCAAGACACTGCGGCTCTCTCCACTCACCTGTCCCTGCAACTGACCAGGGCTGCTGCTGTCATCGGTTATCTCGATACCGCTGGATCCCCCCACCAGCACCCCACTGATTCCCAATCCCCCTGAATGTCGGGATCCAAAGATCCCCACCTCCATCTGCGGAGACACCAGCACATTCAGCAGTCCCGATACATTCGTCTCTGGGCTGACACTTCCCTGCCATTCAGCCGCTTGCACTTGCCCTTGTCGCTGCCAAGGCTGGCTCTGTGAAGGGGTGTAGACTACCGACTCACTCAGAACTGCTGAAGCTAATCCAACCTGGATCCCGGCTTGGCCATTCAGCCAGAGGTTGGCTTCGTAGGCTAGATTACCGCTAAAGCTCAATTCAATTGGCAGCGGCACTGGCCCAACATTGACTGCCAATATCCGCACCTGAGGTGGGATCACCATCTGGTCTTGGGGATCCTGTTGCCAGCGATAAAATCCGGTGGCTTTCAATTCCAGCTCGGTCTGGATTTGGGCCTGTTGAGTCAGCACCAACTCCCTCAGCCCATTCCCCACCGTGTCATCAAATCTGAGACTGCCGCTGAGGGTACCTTGCCAATTTAACGATTGACTCACGTTGCTTTCTATCCCCACAGGGGTGGGATCCCCGGCACTTTGAAATGCCTCCCAGCGGGGACGGGGTAGGATGGTTTGCCCAACACTAGGGATCTCGACCAGCGGGATGGGGTCTGTCTCCAGCGACAGTTGCAGCGGCACCCCTTCAAACCTGACGGCGGCTTGCTCAATCACTTGTTTGGGCAGGGCGGGGACAGTGCTCAGGGATAACAATCCTGTCTGGGTTTGCAGTGCGGTGATTTGTTGAGGGGCGACCCTGGCCCCCACCACCACATCCCCCACCAACAAAGTCGGGATCCTTTCATCAATGGGCAAAGTCAGGATCCCGTTATCCTCAAGGGCAGCAATGTCATCCGGGATCACCTTGACATGGGGAGCCACCACTACATCGGGTGAACTAACGGTGAAACTGACCCGTGACTGAGCCGCCTGTCCAATCCGAGCGGTAATCGTCTCCATCCGCACATCTTGAGCCTGATAAACAAGCTGGAATCCCCGACCCAAAACTCGCCCAGTGCTATCTCGCCATTCAATTGCTGGAGAGGATCCCTTCAACGTGATGCTCTGCCCAACCGTGAGCGGGATCCCGTCTATCTCAGCCGCATTGAGAATCTGAGTCAAACTCTGAAGCGGGGATCCAGGACGAATCGGTAGCCAGCCGCGACGGGCATCTTCCACCACCACAGCGGGTGAAGGCTCGGTGGAGGGGATGGTGGGTTGAGAACTGCCACAACTTTTCAGCAATAGGATCCCGGTCAAGGCCAGCAGGATCCCGAGCCAGGGCAAGAAAAGTCGCAGTCTTTGGGACAGGCGTCGTACTTGTTCCGACATGGATCCCCAATCCCCACACGAAATGAAATGTATAGAAGAAAACTCTACAAGATTGAACAGTCACCTTGTCGATCCAAGCTTGTGGGTAACTATTCTTGCGTGTCAAGTATGGCAGCGCACAAAACAACGAAGAAATATTGCGATAAGGGGGCTTGATTCTTCATCCTTCAGGATGGGGTTACAAAGTGTTGCTACCGTTGCAGCTAACAAATGAACAAGCTGCAACGATATAATTGGTTGACCTAACTACCAAAAGTTGCGGTGATTATCAGAGTCTTATGATTCCTGGTTGATTTACAACCCTTCAGCTGAGCAGTCACCCGAGCAACTCAGCGATGTTGATGCCCTCAGGAACGAGCAATTCTGTAGCTAAATCAACCCAATCGTGTTTTTCACAGGTATGCCAGATCGGGACTGGGTTCGTAGTTCGTAGACTGGTTGTAGAGAGTAGCTCGTGGCCAAAGTCCCTGCCAAGATTCGGATCTGAACACACTTCAACGCAAAAGTCCCCCTCAAAGTGGGAGGCTTTCAACCCTATTTTTCGGTAATCCACTGATGACCATGACTGTCACCCCTGCTCTCTCACCTCTGCTGGGCCGATCTCTGGCCGACTTGAAAACATGGGCCGCAACTCAAGAGCAGCCCGCCTATAGAGGTCAGCAGATCCACGACTGGATCTATCACAAAGGGATCCATTCGCTGGAGGAGATCACGGTCTTGCCCAAGGGCTGGCGGCAGCAGATCGCCGGGATCCCAGTCGGTCGCTCCGAGATTGCCCACACTACGGTTGCCCCCGACAAAACCACTAAGCTGTTGCTGCGGCTCCAGGATGGCCAGACCATCGAAACCGTTGGGATCCCAACTTCCGAACGGCTAACCGCTTGTGTGTCCTCACAGATTGGCTGTCCGATGGCCTGCGATTTTTGTGCCACGGGCAAGATGGGCTTACGGCGCAATTTGGCCGCTCATGAGATCCTTGACCAAGTGTTGACGATCCAGGAAGTCATGGGTCGGCGGGTCAGCCATGTGGTCTACATGGGCATGGGGGAACCCCTACTGAATCGGGATCCCGTGGTGCAGTCGGTGCGCTCATTCAATACCGATATCGGCATCAGCCAACGGCATATCACGGTTTCGACGGTGGGGGTGCCCAAGCAGATTCCTGCCCTTGCCCAAGAGAACTTGCAGGTGACGCTGGCGGTGAGCCTCCATGCCCCCGAGCAATCCCTGCGGGAGCAGCTGATCCCTTCGTCTCATCACTACACTCTTGACCAATTGCTGACTGACTGCTGCGAGTACGTTCAGCTCACCGGGCGGCGGATCAGTTTTGAATATACGCTGCTGGCTGGGGTCAACGATCAGCCGCGTCATGCTCAACTGCTGGCAGATTTGCTGCGCTCCTATCGGCGGCAGGGGTTACTTTCTCATGTCAATTTGATCCCCTACAATCCCATCAGTCTGGGTACCTATCAACGCCCCAATCCAGCCATGGTGCAACGGTTTTTGCAGGAGCTAGAGGATCATCACATCGCCGCCACTGTTCGTCAGACCAGAGGTATGGAGAAAGATGCCGCCTGTGGACAACTCAACACCGAGTTTCAAACAGTGTCTAGATAACGAAAGGTCATGGCAAAGAAGTTGGCCTCTGAGTTGATCTGATGACAATCACAATCGCAGCTCAAGAGGCTAGGGGGTTACATTATTTGAGACAAGTACAGCTAAATCCTATTGCTTTTTGCTAGTAATCCTTTAGCCTTCCAACATCACGGATAGGGTCTATTCTCTAGTACTCCTGGAAGAAAGTCGATCTACCATTGGGCATATCAAACAAGGGGCTTAAGCCCCTTATCTATAGTTATCAGACTAATGCCACCAGTACTGGAATCCACTCCCCGAACGAACAAACTTTGTCAACTATTTTTTAGAGAGAATCAAAGCAATTCAACAACATAATTCATGATTAATTGATTCACTCCTGTCATGATGACAAGGTCAATATTATGAACCCAACACCAAGCTGCTTTTGTCTTTGGCATCTTAATTAGCTACTGATTTAACTTTGGGTATCAAAATCGATTAAGATGACTCCATACTTTTTTCTGCTCCTGAACTGGAAGCACCAAAGGGGGATCCCTTGCACGAAATTTCCATTACCTGGGCCGACTATCACCGCAAGGTGGAAGAACTTGCCGTCATTGTCCATGAAAGCGGTTGGGAGTTTAACCAACTGGTCTGTGTTGCCAAAGGCGGCCTGCGCATTGGCGATACCCTGGCTCGGATCTTTGATGTGCCATTGGCCATCTTGGCAGCTTCGTCCTATGGGGGCAGCGGCAACCGGCAAAAGGGATCCATCACCTTCTCCCGAGACTTGGCCATGACCACCGCTAATCTGGGCAGCCATGTGTTGCTGGTGGATGATCTGGCAGATTCTGGTGCCACTCTGCAAAAGAGCATCGACTGGATCAAATATCACTACGGCTTCTATGTGGAAGAAATCAGAACCGGGGTGATCTGGTACAAAGCGGTTTCCATCGCTAAGCCCGACTACTACGTGGATTTTCTGCCCGATAATCCTTGGATCAATCAGCCTTTTGAGCCTTATGAGCGCTTGTCAGCCGAGCAACTGGCTCAGTCTTTGCGCGCCTCCCGCTAGGATCCCACCGCTGAACGAAGCAGGGATTAGCCGTACAATGCAATGTTGAGAAGTTTTGGACTTTCATTCTTACAATGGCCCACACCATCGTCACAGATATCTGCGAAGGCATTGCCGATTGCGTTGAGGCGTGTCCGGTGGCCTGTATCCATCCTGGCGACACCAAAAACGCCAAGGGCACCGATTTTTTCTGGATCGATTATCCCACCTGCATCGACTGCGGCATCTGCATTCAGGTTTGCCCTGTGGAGGGGGCGATTATTCCCGAAGAACAGCCTGATCTTCAGCGTATTCCAGTGTAAGAGGGTATTCCAGCCTAAGCAGGGATCCCAGGCTAGGAATTCTGCTGCGGCAAACTGGGGGATCCCTGGATCACCTCCCGCACCCGATAGATGGGCCGACCCTGAGACTCGTGGTAGGTGCGCATCACCAGCTCCGCCAACAGGCCAAAGCAGAACAACTGGATCCCGGCCAAGACCAGCAGCACCGCCAAAATCAACAGCGGCCTGTCGCCGATGCTTTGGTTCAGCACCAGCTTGAGAAAGACCAGATACCCCCCCAATCCGGATCCCAGAACGAGAGCCGCAGCCCCCCACAGGCCAAACACATGCATGGGTTTGGTCAAAAAGGTCTGGAAAAAGGCAATCGTGATCAGATCCATCAAGACCCGAAATGTCCGCCCCAAGCCATATTTGCTCTGACCAAATTGGCGGGCATGATGAGTAACAGGGATCTCAGCAATGCGCGCCCCCTCGATGTAGGCTAAGGCGGGCAAAAAGCGATGTAGCTCCCCATACAGCCGCATATCGGCGATCAGCTCAGCTCGGTACGCCTTGAGGGAGCAGCCGTAATCATGGATCCGCACGCCCGTGATCCAGCCAATCAAGCCGTTGGCAATGCGGGAGGGCAAGAGACGAGTCAGGGCGGCATCCTGACGAGCCTGTCGCCAGCCACTCACGAGGTCATAGCCCTCCGCCAGCTTCTCGATCAGACGGGGGATATCCGCCGGATCGTTTTGCAGATCGCCATCCAGCGTGACGATCACTTCTCCACGGGCATGGCCAAAGCCCGCTGCCATCGCCGCCGTCTGGCCATAGTTACGCCTGAGCAGAATGGCCCGCAGATCGTGACTGCGACTGGCCTCCTGCCGCAGCCAGAGGTCAGATCCATCGCGGGATCCATCGTCCACACAGAGGATCTCATAGGAGGATCCAGAGTGGGTCAACACCTGCCGCAATCGCTCCAGCAGGCGGGGCAGACTATCCACCTCGTTGTAGATGGGCACCACAATCGAGAGATAAGGAATGGGATCCAAGGGCATAAAATCGGGCTTAGGATCTCTTTGGGGACTGCTACAATACCGTCTTCAGAAGGTTCTCGCCCACCAGCAGTGGACAACCTCAAATCCACAATGACTAACTATCAAATATCCGTTCCTTTTAATCCAATTAGTTTTATCTAGGGTGTCTGAAGCGAAGATACTTCACAACAAGTTTGAGGGTCAAGTGATTTTCCTGGGATATTGTAAATTAGTTTGGGTTAGATAGTCCAATATTCACTTAAAGCCCTTCGAATCGCCTGATGCTCAAATTCATAGTCCGCTTGCTCAAGACACCAGTTTAAGTACATCCCTATTGCTTGTCTTTGAGCAAGATTCAATGTTGTCAGCTTCGATCTTGAATAATCATCGAGCTGTGTCAAATGAAAAATAGGATCATCTACGTTGTTATCAATGCTTCCTACAATGTAAGCAGGCAAGTGAAACTTCATCCCCTCTACATCAAAAAACGAAAGGCTACTGTGACATCTTTGTAGGTCTTCGTAACTAAGTCGAGTCCAATCTTCTTGTTCATCCCTGTCGCGATTTCTCTTCCGCACCTCTTCGGGCTCATAGTCGTCAATCGCCTGAGCCTCCCATAAGCCAATGCCTTGACCAAGAGTTACCCCAAAAAAGGCAGACTTCATTTCTTCTAAGACATTCTCTTTTTCCATAGGTTCCTAACGCTTTGAGCCCCTCACCACTGCTGATCTGGGATCCCTTCATCTCAAACGGGAATAACTGATGGTCTTCAATCCTCATCCATCACCTGAAACAAACAGCCTTGGTCTATTACCTGACCTCAGCTTTTCCAGCGTTAGCTTCTTCATCGTTAGCTCTTCCAGTGCAGGATTTGCTCAATCACCTGGGCTAACCCGACTTGACTTTTCAGATTGGTAAAGACAAAAGGTCGGGATCCCCGCATTTTGAGGGTGTCCCGCTCCATGATGCCCAAATCAGCTCCCACATAAGGAGCCAAATCAATCTTGTTAATCACCAATAGATCAGACTTGGTGATGCCAGGGCCACCTTTGCGGGGGATCTTATCGCCTGCAGCCACATCGATGACATAGATGGT
>JBHJNR010000262.1:0-2305 GCA_050330615.1 Cyanophyceae cyanobacterium | reverse complement strand
TATCTATATCGATCAGCCAAGTTTATGAGCCAGATTGACAGGCCAGATTGACAGGCCAGATTGACAGGCCAGATTGACAGGCCAGATTAGGCAAGGGGCTTAAGCCCCTTGTTTGTAGTTGGTCAATCTACTGGTTGGTCAGCCTACGTCGCCGAGTTTAGTCTTTCTGCGATGAGTCTTTTCGGCCTTGGGATCGCAACAATTGTCGTTGCTGGTGGTATTCCTTTTCATTGAGCAGCCCCTCCCGGAACATGATATCCAGTTGGACTTCAGGGTCAGAGCTGGGTTTCTGTCGGACGCTAGTCCATTCCAATTGAGTGTGCTTGGCATTAAAGCGGGGGTGAAAGTCGATGTTGTCCATGCTCAACAGCCACAGCCCCTCTGCAAAACACAACAGCCGGACGCCATAGCTGATCACCCGCAGCCAGATTGGGAAAACAGGCAGGAAACACAGCCCTAAAGCCAGATAGACAAAACCCCAGCGAGTCTGCTTGAGATAAAACCGCTGGAGACCCGGCACAAAAGCGCCAGCCAAAGCCAGGATCCCCGCCAGATTTTTGTTGAACAGGGGCGGTTCTGACTCAGAAGGGGGCAATACTTTTGAGGGGATTGGGTTCATGGCTGGGAGGGGATAAGAATCACAGACCTCAATATCAGCATCACCCTAGTCGAGGGGAACGGGATCCCACAAGAGCCGCTAGGGGTCAATGAAGCTAGTTTGGGCTGGATACTTACCCCTGCAATACCCGCAAGAATCGTTGGATCCCACGCCAAAGACCTTCTGTGCTGCTCTGCTCCTGCCCCAAAATCTGGCCCAATTCCTCGCCATTGGGTCGGTGATCCAGGCTCTTGACCAGATGGTATTGGTTCTCGTCATCCTGTTGCCAGACCCCCCACGGGTGCGGAAATAACCTGGCCACCGCCGCAGAGCCCAAGGCTTGCAGATAATAGGCTGGCTCAAAGGTGGTGATAAAGCGATCCCGTAGGCGGCGTCCCGCCAAGCCCACCCCCACCGTCGCGGCATCCTGGAGTTGGGGATTAAACAAAATCACGGGCGGAGCGGCGGATCCCTGCTGGCTCAATTGGTCACAAATCTGCTCCACCTGCTCGACTGCATAGACCGACGGCACCACAAAAAACAGCATCTCGGCCTCTTCAACCCGAAAGCCCGCCCCCAGACTGCACAGGCGCATCCCCTCCGGGATCCCTGGCCAGTCTCGTTGGGCTAAGGCAGCGGATCCGGCATCGCTGAACACAACCGCCATAGGAGGCTCGCAGCCACAGATCAAGGGCAAGGCAACCGTTTCGGGCTTGAGGTCTGGAACGGGAATATCCACCTGAATGCGACGATATCCAGCTTGGATCGCCGCCTGGATCGCCCTCACTGCTTGCTGTTGGGCTTCGGCTAGATCGGCAGGTAAGGCAGGGATCCCTGGGGTCTGATTCTCATTCATACCGACTGCTCCCAGGCTGGATGGTTAAGCAGCGCTGTCATTACCTGGGCACCCCGTAATTGATTGGAGAGGGGCAAATGACCCTTGGGGGCGGACATCTCCCAGTTGAATTCGTCAGGAAACCGAGTCCAGTGACTACCGTTTTTCCACCCAATGGCAGGCCAGAGCCGATCCCACTGTTTGCCCAGACTGATCCAGATCCGCCGCTGTACCGAAAACCCAAACCGATCTTGGGAGGCCACCCGCCAGAGCTGATCAATGGTCTGTAAATCCGCCACAGGGATCCGCCGCACATCGGTGAAATAGAGCCATCCTCGCGTGGCCGCCCCGGCTCCGGTGGGGTAGCTGGCGGCTTGGCAGAGCAACTGGCGGGTCAAAGTATCGGCCTGTTGAAAGTCTCCCTCACTCAAAGCCTGCCGCAAAGGGGCATAGTTTACCTCACAGCCCGAGTCCAGAGGGATCCCAAATAAAGCCGAGTTGTCCGACAGATCGTGTTCCGCCACATTTTGCATAGACTTGCTGGGTACCACCTGAACTCCGCCACTCCTCAGTCTACCTGACCACCTTGTTCGACAGAGGATTTGCCTGACATCAGCCCCTGACATTGATGGCAGAGCAGAGGCCAGACTTGTCCCTGATGATCACTGGACTTTTGACAACCAGAGCCCAAGAATAGGGATCCTAGGTGCTCGTGATATCATCCGGCTAATTCTCCAGGGTACTCCCGCCACAGCGCAGCTTGGCGGGATAGGGGATAGGAGGTGAGGCGAAGGGGTTCAATGCCCCTGAGTCTCACAATCTTGCAGACGCCTGCTGCTCGACGTATTGCTTCAACTGTTCCACCGTAACGC
>JBHJNR010000261.1:0-2141 GCA_050330615.1 Cyanophyceae cyanobacterium | reverse complement strand
TGGTGATCAGTCTTAGGGATCCCTCCCTTTTGGCGGTGCATTTACTTTTCAATGCAGGGATCCTGGCGGTCTGGCTGCGCTTCAAGCCTGAGCCTCCTCAGTGGCAGCGGTTGTTGACCTGGATCTATCTGATCGGAGCGGGTGCTGCCGGGAGCGTGGCATGGCTGCTGTCTTGGGAGAGCCTGGAACTATTTTTATCCCTAAGGCTGTGGCTTTGGGGATCGCCTGGATTTGTGGCAGGGTTAATGGTGGTGCGGGCAGCAGTCCGAAAACAAACAGGCCCCTGGCTGCGGGCCTTGCAGATGGCTTTGGATCTCTGGGGCGGGATCCTGACTGTTTTGATGCTGGGGGTCACGACCCCTTTTTTGCCAAGTGTCAGGACGGCTGAATTGTCAGAGTTTCAGGAGATGTTACGGGAGATGTTACGGGAGGTGTTGCGGGAGTTTTCAGTAAGGGTGAATGGGGAGATTTTCATTGGCCTTGTGCTGTTGACAGCAGCCATCGGGATCCGGCTTTGGACAGAAGGTAACTCAGGATCTAATCTGAAGCGGGATGGGTTGATCTACGCTCTGGTCTGGGGATCCCAAGGGATTTTGGTTTATGGATTAAGAGCTGCTGGATCGACCCCACTGGAGGTAGCCTCTATCGCAGGATCCGCCAATCTGGGCCTGGGGATCCTGGCTTGGCAGGTGGGGGAGGCAGCTTTGCGGCGGGATCCAGAGTTGAGTCAAAAGCTCACTAGCCCACTGGTTGGCCCACTGATTCTCGGGAGCATTGGTTGGATCATGCTGGCCTTCAATCGGGATTTCGCGGGTCTGGGATCCTTGGGTCTATCCATCCTGTTGCTGGGATTGGGGCAGCGGGGCCACCGATGGCTGCGGATCCTGGGGGCGATGGGTTTCTCACTGGCAGCCTATGAAGCCCTGATCCAATTTCTCTTTGGTCTGGGTGGAGAGAATGTGGCGGATGGATTGGCCCTGATCAGCCTGCTGGGATTAGGTTGGGCGGTGGCCTATCGGTATTGTCCGCTCTGGATCCGCTCCCGCTTGGGATTAGATCGATCGGTCATGCGGATCCTGGGGCATCTCAACTGGGGCTTCGCCAATAACTTGCTGATCCTGGGGGTGTTTGTCCCCATGAGCCAGATGGGATCCTATCTCTGGATCGGCGTGGGGGTGGGTCTGGTGGTCTATGCTCTCTGGCAATCGTGGCAGCAGCAGGTTCCATCTTCAGATATCTGGAGCTATGCGGCGATCCTAGAGATAGTCGGGGTCGGGCTGATGATGATTGAAACCTGGATCCCGGCCTTGGCACGGCCTGTATGGGGTGGAACCCTGGCCTGTGGGTTGGGGATCGTCTATGCCCTATTGCCCTGGCAACGTTGGGGCTGGCGGGCAGATCCGTGGCACCAAAGTAGTCTGATCTTGCCGGGGGCAGCCATCATTTTGACGACTTTGGAGGTGAATCAGGCCAGTGTCTTGATGGGGGCGGCCTACTATGGGTGGCTAACATTTCACCGCTCCCAAATTCGTTTGGGTTATGTGAGCTTGGTTTTGGCGGGTTGGGGCAGCTATGGCTGGCTTTCGTGGAAAGGGGAATACGCCTTTAGCCTAGTGATGTTGCCGATCACGACTTTGGTGGCCTTAGCAACCCGGCTGGAACCCGCCCTCAACCAACCTGACTGCCGCACCACCCGTCACTGGCTGCGAACCCTGTCGGTGGGATTGTTAGGCTTGGCGGTCTGGATCGAAACCTCAGGGCAATTGTGGGCCGGGTTTGGGCCGGTGCTATTGGGATCCCTGTTTATCGGTTTGGGGCTGGGCTGGCGGGTGCGGGCTTATCTGTGGATCGGATCTCTATCGTTTGGGCTGGGGATCCTCCGGCAGGCAGCCCTGCTGATCAGCCGCTATCCGGCACTGCTCTGGGGAATCGGGATCCTGGTGGGCTTAGGGCTGATCTGGATCGCAGCCAATGTAGAACGCCGCCGCCCTCCCGCTTGGTGGGGCACCTGGAACCAAGATTTGCAGAGCTGGGAATAAAAGACCGGGTTGACCGGAACCCACCCCTTTGGCTGCTAACCTTTGACATCCTCTCCCAGCAACCCTATCGGGTATGCAGGGAGATTCCCTGGGTCGCCCCAA
>JBHJNR010000260.1:0-2488 GCA_050330615.1 Cyanophyceae cyanobacterium | reverse complement strand
GGGCAAGCCCGTGGTGTTTTTGCATGGGGGGCCAGGCGGAGGCTGCAACGCCACCTATCGCCGCTATTTTGACCCGCAAAAGTGGCGGGTGATCTTGTTTGACCAGCGGGGCTGTGGTCACAGCCGTCCCCACGCCGAGCTGAAAGACAATACCACCTGGGATCTGGTGGCGGATATTGAGCGGTTGCGGATTCATGTGGGCGTCGACCGTTGGTGTGTGTTTGGGGGCAGTTGGGGCAGCACGTTGGCGCTGGCCTACAGCCAAACTCATCCCGAGGCTTGTCTGGGGCTGATTTTGCGCGGCATTTTCATGCTGCGGCAGCGAGAGCTGAACTGGTTCTACCAGGCAGGGGCCAGCAATCTATTTCCTGATGCCTGGGAGCATTACCTGGAGCCGATTCCCCAGTCAGAGCGAGGGAACTTGATCGAGGCATACTACCGACAGCTCACCAGCCCAGATCCGGTGGTTAGGCAAAAGGCGGCTCAAGCCTGGTCGGTGTGGGAGGCTAGCACCAGCCATCTATGGCAAAAACCTGAGCTGATGGAGCGGTTTGCCCAATCGGAGTTTTCGTTGGCTTTCGCCCGCATTGAGTGCCACTATTTCGTCAATCAGGGCTTTTTGACCCATGAGAACCAACTGTTGGAGGGGGTAGAACGGATTCGCCATCTACCAGGGGTGATTGTGCAGGGGCGCTATGACGTGGTGTGTCCTCCTGTCACCGCCTGGGATCTGCATCGGGCTTGGCCGGAAGCTGAGTTCCACTTAATTCCCGATGCTGGACATTCCATGTCGGAACCTGGGATCCAATCTGCTTTGCTGGATGCGACAGATCGGTTTGCGGCTTTGTCGCTTGTATAGCCAGGAAACCTCCCGATAATAAGAGCAGCCTGTGATCAACTGAGATCACAATAGGTTGTGTTTAGTCCAAACGGGCGTAGCCAAGGATCCGATGCGAGCTAATTCTGACTCTTCTAAACCTATGCGGCCCCCATCCATCAAGCCCAGACCGAGATGGCGAAAGCTATGGGTGGGGCTAGCGATGGTGGCGTTGACGTGGGTGTTGGGCTGGTGTGTGTCAGCCCAAGAGGGTCTGAACCAACGCCAGCTAGAGCAAGCCGCCTATGTGCGAGCCTGTGGATCCTGTCATGTGGCCTTGCCCGCTGAGGTGCTGCCTCGCGATACCTGGCGACGACTGGTGCAGGATCCCAGTCACTATGGGCAGCAGATCGAACCCCTGACCGGGGCGGCGTTGCAACTGGCCTGGGGCTATCTTTCAGCGGACTCACGACTACTGAACGACTTTGAGTCGGTGCCCTATCGCCTGCGGGAATCTCGCTACTTTGCGGCCCAGCACCCCGATGTCACCCTGCCGGATCCTGTCCGGGTCACCTCCTGTATCGACTGCCATCCCCATGTCAATCTGGGGGATTTTGCCACCCTGACTCCCAAATGGTTTGGGGATCCCGAATGAGCGAAGAGATCCGGTTTCCCACCCAGCCCACCTCGTTACGTCCGCCGGATTTGGTGGAGTTAGTCACCTTGGATCCCACCCTAAGGTTGGACATTCACTATGCCCGTAGCGATAACTTTATTGGCCGCCCGGTCTATGAAGAGGCCCGCGCTTTTTTGCAACGTCCGGCAGCAGAGGCACTGGTGCGGGTGCATCAATCACTACAGCCGGAGGGCTTGGGGCTGCTGATCTTTGATGGCTATCGCCCCTGGCGGGTGACGCGGATCTTTTGGGAAGAAACGCCCCCGGAGCGACGTGGGTTTGTGGCAGATCCTCGACGGGGATCCCGGCACAATCGTGGCTGTGCGGTAGATTTGACGCTATTTGACCTGGCTACCGGGGATCCCTTGCCCATGCCCAGTGGCTTTGATGAGATGACGCAGCGCTCTCATATCCAGTACGACGGCGGCACTGAGGCGGAGCGGGCCCATCGCGGGCGACTGCAAGCAGCTATGAATGCCGAAGGCTTCACCATTTTTGAGCCGGAATGGTGGCACTACGACTATTTTGAGTGGGATCGCTATCCCGTGCTGGATCTGAGCTTTACCGAGCTGGAATCATAGAGCTCGTATCATAAGAGCCACTCTGCCAATCGATCCCCCAACCCAGACAGATCGAGAGGGATGGCCACTGCTTGACCCATGCGGGGCCGTTGGCGAGTGGCCACCATCTCTTGACAGAGAGAGTCATAAACCCCCCATTCCTGCAATGTCGTGGAGATAGAAGCCAGGTGGTCTTGGTACTCAGCCTCACTGAGGGGGAAGGATTGTTGGCCTAGATATCGCCACATCACCAATAGGGATCCCCGCTCCCCCACTCGCCGTAGCTGCACATCGTAGGGCTTACCCCACTTTTGCAGGATGAGTTGTTGCAGATCAGCCCCAGATAGCTCGGAACCTGGACTGGATGATCCTGTCATACCGTCTGCCTTTCCCTAAAGATTGCGATGGATATGGGCGATTGAGCAGGGGACTGGA
>JBHJNR010000259.1:0-8578 GCA_050330615.1 Cyanophyceae cyanobacterium | reverse complement strand
CTGTGCCCCAGGGCGGACAAACTCAAACAAAGGTTTGATATGCACCAGCGAACTTTGCAGCTACGTTTCTGCCCTCGGAGTCCAGTCATGGATATCCTGCATGGGTCGTCACCCCTGCTAGTGCTCAATCATTTTAACATTGCCGAACGTGTCACAACCACTGCTCCCTCCGGTCGCCCGCCTCTTCACCACCCCCTAACCCCTTTGGGGTATAGGCGGAGCACTGCGACGGATCTTGGTAGGTGGGGCTATTTTGAAGCCTGTGAAACAGTGCCTTGAACAGAGGTGAATAGCAAGAGATTCAGGATAAGATATAACTAAGATGGTTAGTTTGGCCATTTGTCTATCTTTAATATCCCATCTTGGATCTCCACCCCTCATGCCCCGCCGAAAAGGAACCTGTCTCACCCGTCAAGACGTGGTGGAAGCCGCCATCAGCTGCCTTCAACAGGAGGGGGAGGAGAGTCTTGGGGTTAACCGAGTGGCCCGAGAGCTGGGCATCCAACCCCCCTCTCTCTATAACCATGTAGCAGGCAATGGAGACTTGCGGCAAGCGGTGGCTCTAGAAGGGCTCAAACGCCTGATGACCCATCTGCGGCAACACACCAATGGGATCCCTGACAGGCAGGAGCGAGTACGGGCTTTAGCCCATGCCTATCGAGACTTTGCCCACGCTCACGAGGCCTTGTATGCAGTGCTCTCTACCGTCAGTTTTGATCCTGCGGATCCCTACTATCAACCGGCCATCCAAGACTGGATGACTTTTTATGACGATCGACTGAAACCCTTTGGCCTCAAAGGGGATGCGGTGGTGCATGGAGCCCGTTTCCTGTTGTCTACCCTGCATGGCTTTGTGCAGATGGAACGATCCGGTAAATTCCGCCTCGAACAGCCCCGCGATCAAAGCTATATCTGGATTATTCAAGCTCTGATTGACGCGCTAGAAGCCTCAGGCAGCTCTCCAGCGCAGGACAGCGACGCCTGATCCTGGTTAGTCTAATCAGGCAACTTTGCACTTCTGAGGATCCCCATGTCTAGTTTGCTGCCAGCCCCGGTTTCTAACCCTGCCGGTTCTGGAACCTCTCTCCCTGTGAATCCAATTCCAGAGGATCCTAGGATGCAGGTGCGCCATGCAATTCGGACAAATCAGCCGATCATGCTGGTGATCAAGCTTGCCATACCAGGGATCCTGGGCATGTTGACGGTGGGCCTCAAGAATTTTGTGGATGCCCTGTTTGTCGGCCAAGTGGTGGGGGAGACGGCTTTGGCGGCGGTGGCGATGACTTTTCCCCTCGGGATCCTATGGACGAGCATTGCCGGATTGATTGGCGTGGGTTCGGGATCCCTGCTCAGCCGGGCAATTGGGGCGGGAGATGAAGAAACCCAAAAACAAGTCTTTGGCAACTTGGTGGGAATGGTACTGATCGGCAGCCTGCTCATGAGCATCTTGGGCTTTGTGACAGCGGAACCAGCGGTGCGGTTTATGGGGGGGCGGGGCGAAATTGCTGCTTATGGGGTGGCCTATCTGCGGGTGTTGATGGTGGGATCCGTGTTTTTCACCATGGGAGTGGCCACCAACATGCTGATCCGCTCAGAGGGCAAGATGCGGGAGGCGATGATTTTTTCCTCCCTGACGGTGGTGGCTAACATCACTTTTAATGCCATTTTTGTGGTTTGGCTGGGTTGGGGGGTGGAAGGAGCGGCCCTGGGCACGGTGGCGGCAATGGCCGTTTACTCAGCCCTCAATATTTGGTACTTCCTGTCGGGGCGCAGTTCTCTGCCTGTGCAGGGATTTCGTATCCAATTGGTGCCCGCCTTGATGCCCGAGATCTTTGCGGTGGGATCCTCGGCCATGTTGTTTCAGGTGATGGTCTTGGTGGAACAGACCTTGGTCTATCAGACGATCTCCCAGTATGGAGGGGATCGAGATATTGCCTTTGCGGGAGCGAGTTTGCGGATCCTGATGCTAGCGGTGATTCCTGTGTTTGGCTTTTCTCAGGCATTGCAGCCTGTGCTGGGCATCAACTTTGGGGCTAACGATTATCCTCGGATGAAACGGTCGCTGATTGTCTTTGGGATCAGTGGCACTCTTTTGATGTTCTTGATCTGGCTGCCCTTTCAACTGGTGCCCGAAATCCCCCTCCGCTGGCTATTGCCGAACATGGTGTTTGTCCCCCAAGATCTGTTTAATTTCCGCATTCTGACGGTGTTGCTGCCGGTCTTGCCCTTTCTGCATTGCGGCATCACGCTGTTCCAGTCCATCGGCAATGGCCGCATGGCAGGGTTGATGATCCTGTTGCGACAAGGTGCTTTGTTTGCTCCCATTCTCTTGATTCTGTCCCGCTGGGTTGGCCTGAATGGGGTCTATTACAGCCTCAGCCTGATGGATGGCCTTATGGTCGGGATCGTGGCAGTGGCGATTGTGCTTCAGATGCGTCAGCTAGAACGAAGGATGGTCTTAGATCCGGCTCCAGCGGCCTAGGGGCTGTTCTGGGCGAGAGAGTTGTTCTGGGCGAGAGAGTTGAGGATCCCTGACCTCGCTCCTCCTTTTATTCACCAGCTCAAGGACAACAGGATCCCTGACGCTACAGTGGACTTAATTCAATGTCCCAGGCGGTAAGGAGTAGGATGGCGGTCTCAGTTGCCGAAGAAGCGATTGCCTTGCTCCTAGAGTTAGCCGAAAAAGGTGAGATCGACCCTTGGGATGTCAATGTCATCGAGGTAATCGATCGCTTCCTGCGGGATCTCACTCCCTCTAGTCGAGATCTCTTAGAGTCGGGGCAAGCCTTTGTCTATGCTGCCATGCTGGTCTATCTCAAAGCGATGGCCTTGGCGGAGCCGGATATGGCAGAGGAGGAGGTCGATCTTGAGGATAGTGTGCCGGAGGAGATCATCCGCAATCTCAGTCCTCGCCAACTGGATCAGATTTTGCAGCCTCGACCTGTGCCGCGCATTCACCGCACCCGCCCCATCACCCTGCGAGAG
The DNA here is from genome assembly GCA_050330615.1 of Cyanophyceae cyanobacterium. Lineage (GTDB taxonomy): Bacteria > Cyanobacteriota > Cyanobacteriia > Thermostichales > Thermostichaceae > JAAUUM01. Next base: position 5,593 of record JBHJNR010000259.1, on the reverse strand, counting down.
TTAATCCACCATCTGCAAGAGCTGGAAGAAACCCTCCAGGATCGGCCCCAAAACTCTAAAGTCCCCCCTAAGCGGGTCACTCGCCAACAGGCACTTGCAGCCATCACGCAGTTGGCCCACCCTGAGAATCTGCTGGAGACCACTGCGGCATTGGAGTCGCTGCTGGCTCAGGTCTGGCAACAAGGGATCCCTCAACTCAGCTTCGATACTCTGATGACTCAGGTGCCACAGATTCCAGATCAGCCTGCCCCCCACCGGATCCAAGTCTTTTGGGCCTTGCTGTTGATGGCTTCCCGCTCCCAGGTGGATCTGATTCAGGAAGAGTTCTATGGGGAGTTGACCATTGTTCCCAGCCTTGCCACCGCTCACCCGCCTGACTAGATCTTGAAACTCAGAAACATTGGGAACATCACCCCTTTTGTGGGGTCTATAAGAGTATAGGATTCGGCCTGTCTGTCAACTGTCACTTTGTCGAGTACAGTCGAGGCAAATGGTAATGAGCCTGCAGCAGAACCTAGACTGAGTTACCACCGTTCTCAAGTGGGATCCCGCAAATCATCATAGAAGTCCTCAGGTACATCCATGCTGATTTGGCCGCATATCTCTACAATGTCAGCAGGGCAGGGAATACCAGTGCAAAAGATGGTCTAGACCTAAACCTAAAGTTCTAATCTGGCCAAAAAGTCTTGATAAAAAGTCCTAACGGGAGTTGATTCGGTTGATGGCTGCTTGTTCAAATGGATGGAGACTGTGGACAGGCATCAGCTTGTTGATAGGGCTGAGCGGGATCCCGATTATCGTTGGAGGGGGGATCCCTGGAGGACACATTGGGGGGATGGCAATCGCTCAAACTGTTGAAGATGCCTTTACTCCTGAAAAACTGGCTCTATTTGCCAAAATCGTCTTGGAGTTAGAGCCACACCGCCTCGAAGCCCAAGATCGTTCAGCAGAGGCAGAAAGTGGTAACCGCGAGGAAATTCGCCGAGACTTTATCCGCAAAGCAACCGAGATCATCACAACTGTTGGCCTAACAGTGCCTGATTACAACCTCATTACTTTGGCCATCCGGAGTGAGGATGGCCAAGCTTTGCGAGATCAGATTGAAGCTGAGATTCGCACCTTGCAAGCCAGTGGCTATGAGCCAGGGCAGCTGTGACAAACTCTTGGCTGTGACATACGTTTGAAAGGCATACTTTGCTTAGCTGTCAAGCCTTTCCAGGCTTTCGCCCTTCCAGACTTGCCCTCACGAGGGATCCCGCTGCACTGGTCGATTAGAAGCCAGCTCCCGAGATCACCACCATGGCCAAGACAGTGCTGAAGATGATCAAAGCGTAGAACTGAGCCTTGCCGTTCTCAACATACTTGAGCACCTCACCCGTCAGCACGGTCACCAGACCCGCGATATTGACCACCCCATCCACTAGACGGCTGTCCACCTCCAACGCCTCACGAGCCGCAAAGCGAGTGCCTTTGACAAAGATGCGGTCATAGATCTGGTCAAAGTACCACTTATTGAGAGAGAAGTTGTAAAAGGGTTGAATGGACTTGACGATGCCAGCCGGATCAATCTGGTGACGAGAATACATCAACACCGCTAGTGAGATGCCCAGCAGACCGATACCAACAGAGCTGCCCCCCATCACCAAAAATTCACTCCATTCAAACTCGCCCGCTTGAAACTCGGCCCATTGATGAGCTGCTTCTGCAAAGCCTTCGATTTCTTCGCCAGGGGCATGGATGAAACTCTCGAAGAAATTGGCGAAGGGAGTGCCTAGCAGTCCGATCAGCACAGACGGCACCGCCAACACCACCAAGGGCAACGTCATTGACCAAGGGGATTCGTGGGGCTCTGAGGCATGATGATCATCGTGATGATCGTCACGATGATCATTGTCATGAGCAGCGGCATGATCCAGCTCTTTGACATCCATTGCCCCAGGGCCAAACACAGCCCGCTCGCCCATGTCATAGGCAAAACTAAACGCAGGCACAGGCTTACCTTCGCTGATCGCCACTTGCTCTTTGAGCTCAGTGTTGGTGCCCCGGAAGCTGCCCTCAAAGGTGAGGAAATACATCCGGAACATATAGAAAGCGGTGATGCCAGCCGTGAGATAGCCTACCCCCCAGAGCACAGGACTGACGGAAAAGGTGGAGGCTAAAATCTCATCTTTTGACCAGAATCCGGCAAACGGAGGGATCCCGCAGATAGCTAATGTGCCCAGCAAGAAGGTGGTAGCGGTGACGGGCATATACTTACGCAGGCCACCCATCAGACGCATATCCTGAGCTGTAGCTGGATTGTGGCCCACTACTTCTTCCATGCCGTGGATGACAGAACCGGATCCCAAGAACAACATGGCCTTGAAGAAAGCATGGGTGACCAAGTGGAATAGGCCCGCGCTGTAGGCTCCTACCCCCATGGCCATGATCATGTAGCCCAGTTGAGAGATGGTGGAGTAGGCCAAGCCCTTCTTAATATCATTTTGGGTGATGGCGATGCTAGCCCCCAAAAAAGCGGTGCTGGCTCCCGTCCAAGCAATGGTGGTCATTACCACCGGGATCCCTTCAAACACGGGGAACATGCGGGCCACCAAGAACACCCCAGCTGCCACCATCGTCGCCGCATGAATCAAGGCGGAGATGGGTGTAGGGCCTTCCATCGCATCTGGCAGCCAGACATGCAGAGGGAATTGAGCGGATTTGGCCACAGGGCCGAGGAAGACCAGCACCCCAAGGATGGCCACCAACACCACACTGACGGATCCCGAGTTGACCAAGTCTTCTAGGGCGACTCCCATCGGCTCAAAGTCAAAGGTGCCCGTCAACCAATAGAGGCCCAGGATCCCGAGCAGGAGACCAAAGTCTCCAACCCGGTTGGTAACAAAGGCTTTTTGGGCAGCTTCGGCGGCTGGGGGGCGGTCATGCCAGAACCCGATCAACAGATAGGAGCACATCCCCACCAGTTCCCAGAACACATAAACCTGGACCAAGTTGGGACTGAGCACCAGACCCAGCATGGAGGCAGTAAAGAGGCTGAGGTAGGCGTAGAAGCGGACATAGCCCTTGTCATGGGACATGTAGCCGTGGGTGTAGATCTGCACCAAAAAAGAAACGCTGGTCACCACCACCAGCATCATGGAGGCCAGATTATCGAGCGTGATGCCCATTTCTACAGAAAAGGATCCCGCCTCTGCCCAGACAAAAGATTGCTCATAGAGGCCGTGCCCCTGAATCTGTCCCACCAGCAGCGCAAACGACTGCACCATAGCGGTGCCGGTCAGGAACACACTTAGCCCCGAGGCCAGCGAACGGTTTTTGCGAATGAAGGTGTTGGCCGTCAGGATCAGCATTCCGATCAAGAAGGCTGCCAACAACGGAAATACCGGGATTAGCCACGTGTATTGATAGGCCAGTTCCATGGGTGATGGTCTCGCAAATGCAGGACAGGTCGGTTGCCGGTCTCTGGGATGACCAGGGGCTAGCGTAACCGTTCAATATTGTAAACATTTACGACGCCTATGGCTTGACTGTTTACCTGAGTTCTCAGCTCCTGCCCTGACTGAGCCTCAGTATTTTTCCCTATTAAAATGTCGAATAGGGCAGCGGTACAGCGTCAGAGCACTTGGGATCCCAAGGCTTTGATTGACAGTCCCACGCCAAGATCATCACAACACCACTACAGGGATCCCCAAGGCAACACCACCTCAATCTGGGCCTGATCGGGATCTGGACGATGCAGAGTTTGCTGCCCCCCCATAGCCAGGATCAGCTTCTCCGCCACCTGCCACGGGATCCTCAATGTGGGTTCATTGAGATCTTCAGGATCCAGCGACTTGAGCGGGGATCCCTTGATATCGAGGCGGAGGTGGGTGGCCTGACTTTGCTCCAAAACCTGGATTTGGATGGTGCCATAGCGCAGACAGGTGATACTCCAGTGGCATAGCCCCCAAAGGACTTGAGTCAGCCCATCAGGATCAGCCCAGATCGGCTTGAGGAGGGGCTCTGATGACCCATCTAGATTGGGCCACAGATAGCGGATCCCTCGGTCTTGGGCAGGCAAGGTGGTCAACTGGCGCACCTGCTGCAAGAGGGGTAGTACCTCGGTGAACTGGGGCTGAAGAGCCTGAATGGGCAGGCGGTAGCGAGCGATCTGAGAAAAGTCCTGCAACATGCCTAGCGACCGATCCACCGCATGTCGGGCGGCAGTCACATACTCACGTTCCTCTTCGGGGGAATCACATAACCCACTCAAGATCATCTCTAGGGCTCCCACCTGGCCATTGAGGGGAGTCTTGAGTTCATGTCCGACGCTCTGGAGCAACCCACCCTGAAGCAGCCGCAGCATTTCTGATCGCTCAAAGGCAAATTGCCAGTCCATAGGTCAACTCACGAGGGCTAAAGGGGCGAATCTGAATGTTCTGATGGTTTGGGTGGATCTTGATCCAGTTGATCGGGTGGGGTCAGCGAGCCGATCCAGCCGGGCCAGTCTGCGGGCACAGGATCATACCCGCCGGGATGAAAAGGATGACACCGCCCAATCCGCCGCAGTCCTAGCCAGCCCCCCCGAATCGCCCCAAACTGCTGGAGCGACTCCACCATGTAGTGGGAACAGGTGGGATAAAAGCGGCAACTGGGAGGTAATAAAGGAGATATCCCCTTTTGGTAGCCTCGCACCAGCACAATCAGAGGCTTCTCTAACATGGGATCCCTTATCTTGAGCAGAGTTCAGGCACGATTATCCCCATGACTTTCTTGGGGTTGTGCCTTGACCCAATTCTAGGTCGCTCCACTAGCTTTCTTCCTTTCCCACTTCACAGCAAAAACAAAGCTGTGGCAACACCGTATTCTAGGAAAGTGACTGAGGAGACTTGATTGTGACTGCGTTTGCGCCCACTGCTTCGTATTTGACGCGCTATTGGCAAGATGCCTTTGACCTGGAGGCCCATCTTCAGCAGTTCTTAGAGCTGGATGCGGCCACCTTGCAGGACAAATTAGACCATAGTCAGGCGGAACTGGCCCGACTGGGACGACGGGATTTTGACTGGAGTCAGGCAGATGCCTTCTATCGAGATCAGGTGGGATCCCTGCACATTCTGGATCTGGCGGCTTGGCACCTCAGCAGTCGGGACTACATCGGCGATACGCTGCGACTGGTTACCGACCAACTCAGCGGCACCGTCCTAGATTTTGGCGGCGGCATTGGCACTCACACCCTGGCAGCAGCTCTGTCACCTCAAGTGGAGCAGGTGCTCTACTGGGATCTCAATCCCCTGCATCAACGGCTGGTGGCCTTTCGGGCGGAACAATTGGGCCTGTCCCACAAAGTCCAGTGTCCGGCTCACTTTCCAGATGGGATCCCGTTTGATGGCATCATCTGTCTGGATGTGCTGGAGCATCTGCCCGATCCGGTGGCCCAATTGCAGCAGTTTCATCGCTGGCTGGCTCCCACGGGCAAGCTGGTGACCAATTGGTATTTCTTTAAAGGCTTCGATCAGGAGTTCCCTTTTCATCTGGATGATCAGCAGGTGATCCAGACCTTCTTTCGGGTCTTGCAGAGCCAGTTTCTGGAGGTCTTTCACCCCTACTTGATCAC
>JBHJNR010000258.1:0-2667 GCA_050330615.1 Cyanophyceae cyanobacterium | reverse complement strand
CCCACAGCAGTCTGGGCCAAAATCAGGGATCCCAGATTTGAAAGCAGGTGATAGGGGGTCAGTGGGGGGAACATCATGACAAATCTCCAAGTGCGATGGGTGGCTGTGGTCAAAGGGAAGCGGGTCTTATCTCTACCAATCAGGAGGGGAGCAAGACCCGCCCCAGGCTCTATGTTGCAATATTTCTCAACAGATCGCCCTACCATGATGTGATTTCAAGGGGGATCTGGCTGCAAATCCTTCCCTTTGGGGGATCCCCTCTCCATCAGGGATGCAGCGGCGGTACAATAATCTGGTTAAAAACAGTCTTTAAGTTGAGTGCGGGAGATGGCTATTCAGCTCGTGATTGCAGACCAAACCTATGATGTGGAACGGTTAACGGATACCGCTGCCGACTGGCAGGGGGTCAAGGTCATGCTCACCCAGCCCGATGTAGATCTCAAGGTTGCCACTGGCGCAGAGGTTGTGCTTCAGGGAGAAGAGGATCTAGCCGGATCCTATCGGGTGGCGCAGGCGCTTTCTCCGGCAGCTCCCCGCAGCTGGCGACTCTTTTTGGAAAAGGCCACCAATCTAGGGGCAGCTCCAGCCCCAACCACCACAGCCGCCGCTGAACCCAAACAAGCCCGCACCGATGTGCCCAATGCCGACAAGATCTTTGTGATTAAAGTCTCAGGTCTGGTGGGAGTAGGGGTAACGTCAAATGTGCGAAAAAGCACGGTGGAGTATAAGGTTCCTTTCTCTCGTCTCACCCAAGAAATGGCCCGGATCACCAAAACCGGCGTCACCATCCTCAGTGTGAAAGAGGCCGACCTACTGGGAAGCCTCTAGAATCGGTGCCCCTGCTGGCTTGATCATCTGGCCTCATACCTCCAGGATCCCTAGGGATCCTTTTTTGTGAAGCACCCTAGAAAATCAAATTGATCGAGTGAGAAGTTAAGTTGTGTATCACAATGGGGGTAGTCAAGGGTGGGATCCCCTCTGGAGATCTGGCCCTTATCAACCTCAGTCAGCTCTCTGCGGATCCCTAGCGATCGGAGAGATAGTTGACAGGACATCTGGACATGATCTGAAGGAGTCAGCTTGTGAGCTTAGGTGAAGGCGTACAGTTGGGGGTGTTTGTCATCCTCTCTTTGCTAGCGATTGGATTTGCCCTTGGGGTGGTCTTTACCCCCAGCATTGTCTATTCGGGCTTTTTGCTGGCGGGGGTGTTCTTGAGTATGGCGGGGCTGTATCTGCTACTCAATGCAGATTTTGTGGCAGCAGCTCAAGTCTTGATCTATGTGGGAGCGGTCAACGTTTTGATCTTGTTCGCCATCATGCTGGTCAACCGCCGCTATGTGTTTAAGCCACTCCAACTGGGCTGGCTGCGGAATGCTGCCACTGCTGCTGTCTGTCTAGGGCTCTTCGCACTTCTGGCTACGGCCATCACCCAGACCCCTTGGCCAGAGCAGCCGATTGCCCCGATCAGTAGTGTTGAGGTGATTGGTGGGCACTTCTTTAGCGATTATCTCTTGCCTTTTGAGGTGGCCTCTGTGCTGTTGCTGATGGCGCTGGTGGGTGCCATTGTGTTGGCACGGCGAGATTATGTCATTGGGGCTTTGCCGGAAGATCTCAGTGGGGGAGACCAAAGCCTGCTAGAGCGCTACCGTCCCTTGATCGCTGCTGATGAAGAGGATGAGAATGAGGCAGAAGCAGTGGAATTAGCCTCCTCTGGATCCTAAGGATCCCGATCAAGACCCGACAACCCAAATCAAAACAACAGGCACAGAGACAAGAGGAGTGATCAAGTATGCTACAGCTTCAATTTTTTCTGCTGGTGGGAGCGATTTTATTTTGTATCGGCATCACGGGCTTGGTGGTTAGTCGTAACGCCATTCGGGTGTTGATGTCGATTGAGCTGTTGCTGAATGCGGTCAATCTCAATTTCTTGGCGTATTCCAACTACTTGGATTCGGTCAACATCCGTGGCCAAGTTTTCGCAGTCTTTGTGATTACGGTGGCTGCTGCCGAGGCGGCGGTGGGTCTGGCAATTGTCTTGGGTATCTATCGCAACCGCTCCACCATCGACATGGAGAGCTTCAACCTGCTGAAGTGGTAAGCTTGGGATCCCTTGCCTTGGTGAACCCCATGCCCAGGTCCTCTTCTCCTTCGTCCTTGCCCACAGGATCCCGCCTATTGGCAGACCGATATCAAGATCTGCACCACCGCAGCCGGGTTAATCAGCATCGCAATACGTTGGCTCATCGACGGGCTAAATGCTTGCCTCAGCGCAATACCCAGCTCTATTTACGGAATCTCTTAGCCCAATTTCGCCACAGCTTTGTGAATAGTCTGCGGACATTGCCATAGCTTCTAACCTCTGTTTGATCAAGTGTTCTAGCTTAGGCTGCTGGCGGGCCAGTTTCAAAATGGCCTCAGCCGCCCAGATCGGCTCGGCCTCCAGTTTTGGGGCATTCGTTGAGGTGACCCCTCAATACGGGATCCCGTGTATGGTCAAGAAACGTTTGATATCCTCACTGATCTAAACCACTGACGGCATGGCCCGTTATTTACCGAGAAATTGGGTCTAAAGCCCCGCCCTTCTAGGGCGGCTTTACGCTACGGCATGATAGGATAATACCATGCTAATCAGGGAAGCCAAGCTATCGGGGAGAGATGAGCAGTTCG